>DATLII010000646.1:0-13084 GCA_035539495.1 Dongiaceae bacterium | reverse complement strand
CGTTGATGTAGTTCAGCGCTACATCCGCCAACAGGCTCACGGTCAGATCGCGCAAATCCGCTTCGCTGGCATCCACATCCGCGCGAGCGGCTTCCAATGCGCGACGATTGCCGCCAAACAGATCCACTTCCCACGCCGCATCGAAACCGGCGCTGTACAGTTGGGTGGAGCCATTATCGGTTTCCCGGCTGTTACCGCTGGCAGTGGCATTCAGTGTGGGATAGAGGTCGGCGGCGGTGATACCGCGTTGTGCACGGGCCTGACGCAGGCGCGAACGGGCAGTCTGAACATCGAGGTTATTGTCGACGGCTTGTGCCAGCAAATCCGACAGGATGGGATCCTGCAGCGTTTGCCACCAGGCCTGCTGCGCCTGAATGTCTTGCCGTTGTGCGGAAAGGCCCGCCGCCAGTGGCGTATGCCATTGGTCCGGCGCGGTTGGTTGTTGCGATTGATAATCCGGACCCACTGCGCAACCCGGAAGGAACAGCGAGGCTAGAAACCAGGCTGTCATACTGCGTTTAGACATGGCTGCGATTCTGCTCAGGGTCAGCTCAGAGTCTGACGGGAGTCGCGATTATACTGACAGCCAAATATGCAACAAAGTTGTAAGCGGAATATTTTTTCGCGGCGAAACGAAGACTTATCAGCCGAAAAGTTGTTTATGACTTTCGAACAGCTTTTTCAGTTCCGATAAATCTTCATCCACTGCAATCGGGAGGTCTTTAGACATCAAATCCAGCAGCACGATGGCGTTCACCGCGGAATCCGTTTTGGAATAACTGTGAATGCGCGAAGCGATATGCACGTTGATCATGTGAATGTTTTTGTACACGGTCTTCAGCATGTCGAACGAAATATTGAGATGACGGCCTTTTTTGTGCAGAAAAGACGAGAACAGGTAGGTGGTACAAACCCGGTACATCGTTTCGTCCGGTGTCGAAAACGGCTGGTGATACCAGGCCATGGGTTTAAAAAAGCTGGTGTGCGGGCAGCCGCTGGTGGCCATTACCAGTCCCAGCAGTGAACTGAAGGCTTCCTGCGCGGAGGTTTCTGCCAACACGGTCTTGTTTTCCATGGTGACTTCCACGCTCACTTCGTCATAGGAATTGCATTCCGGCAGGTTGACGAAGGGGATCAAGCGTACCGCCAACGGACAATGCTTGTGCCAAATGCTGCTGAGAGGGCAGTTGGGGCACTGCTTGTATTCCAGATTGCACCACTCGGGAATGTCGCCCGGCGGGGCCGGATGTTCGAATTTGTCGTCCGCCACTACCACTGTGTGGTCGAACATGAAGTCCGATTCCTTGAAAAAAATCTGGTAGCGGACCGTTTTTTCTTCAGCGCTCATGCCTTGCTGCTCCTGCCTAATTCCGTAAGTGTAGACGAGGAACGCCGTCGGCAAGGGGCGGTTGGCCGGAATGCGGCCGGAGTCACGGCCTTTGGCCGTTGATCCTGACTGGCGTGGCCCCGGCAGGACGCATCAATGGGCAAAATTCCGCCTGCACTGGCGGCAAAGAGCAGCCTCTGCTGCCGGTTGAGCGTGGGTCTGCTCGCCACAACTGCCTGAAAAAACGGGCTATATTGATTTGGCAAAGGCCTTGCTAACGGATTTAAAGCCGCCGCTGCCAGCAGTGGCGCCAGGCAGGACTTGGGTGTAAAAGGGAACAGAAGCCCAACGCCCCGAGACCTCATGTTGTATTGATGAAAAGGAGAACGCCGGATGGCAGGTATTTCGGTGAAGCTGAAGCATTGGTGGCAGGAGCGCAGCGGAGTGCGGACCATCGGCGAGGACCGGGTGTCGCAGGACATACTGCACTTGTTCCGGCTGCGTCGGGAGCACCGCCTGTTGCGCATGCGAGTGGAAGGCGTTACCGGTGAATTCCAGACCCTGCTGCTGGCAGTGGATTTGCGCGGCCAGCGCTTGCTGCTGGATGAGCCTTTCCCCCTGCCATTGCCGGTAGAGGCCATGACGGGGCGGCGAGTGGAAGTCGCCAGTAATGAAGGCGCCGCTTCCACCCGGTTTGATAGCCGCGTGATTGGCAAGGCGCAACTGCACGGCGAAAACCTGTTGAGCCTGGAAATGCCGGTCTCGGTGAGCGCATCCCAGCGCCGCAATCATTATCGTTTGACAGTGGATGAGCGCACGCACGTGGAAGCTATGGTGCGGGTGCCGGCAATGGGCAATGTGCCGGCGCGGGTGCTGGATCTGTCGTCGAAGGGTATCCGGCTGGAATTGCCGGGCCATTACCCCACACTGACACACAACCTGGTGCCGCTGTTTCTGCGATTGGGTACGGAGCAGGGCATGTTGTGTGAACTGCAGATTCGCAGCCTGCAACTGCGTTCGTTCGGCGATGACGCCACGTTACTGGGCGGCTCGATGGATGGGCTCAATCCCCCGCAGTTGCAATTGATCGAACGTTTTATCGTGCGCTGCCAGCGTACCCAGCGTCAGCGTGAACTGGAGCTGACGACCTAACCGCCTGCCAAGCTTGCCCGGTGCCGCCGATATTGTCGCGATACCGGCTCCTTCTGACGCGCATCGTTTGGCGCGTGCCATTCGTTGCGTTGCGAGCTGTTCGCAATCTGATTTCTGTCACCCTTAATGCTGCACATTCTGGCGTATACTCAGGCAATCACAGGAGGATATCGCCATGCCCGACCAGGAATTAAAAGCGTCGATCTCGGAATTGAAAGCTCAACTGGATCAAATGGAACAGGTGGCCGATGCGGATCGCGAATCGCTGGAAGAATTGACTGGCCGCATCGAATTGATGATGGCGCAGGAGCGCGATCGCTGGGAATCCAATCTGGTCGATGAACTGGAACGCCAAGTGATTCTGTATGAAGACGAACATCCGACGCTGGCCCGCGTCATCCGCCAGATTGCGCTGACGCTCAACAACATGGGCCTATGACTGTTTGAGTGGCATGGGCCTTGCTCTCCTTCCCTTGATGTTGGCGGACTCTGGTTTCCGCCCCGCGAAGGAGAGATTGAATGAGTACCGATATTCGCGCCAGTGTATCGCTGGCCGCACGGAACGCCCAGGCCGCCAGGCAGGATTCTGCCTCACAAAATCAGATACTTGACATCGGTTCCGAGGCCGCGTTCCCCCAAATTCTGGAGCGGCAGACGAACCTGCGCACGGAACCCCGCGCCGATGCCCGGGATGATTCGAGCCGACCTGCCAGGCAGGAAGAGGCAGCGGCACGCCAGTCAAGCGGCAAGCGTTTGCCAGAACGGGCGGAACGCAACGACGACCGCAACCGTGCCGATCAGGCCCGGCAACGCAAAGACGCGCAGGACAGTCGCGATGCCAACGATTTCCAACGGGCAGAAGCCGCGAAAGCGGACGCCCGCGTTGATAAAAACAAGGATAAAAGCGAAGCGGCGCGCGCGTCTGAGGATGACAGCAAATCCGATTCAGCCAGCGCTGACCCAACCGCTGCAGTGCAAGCTCAGGCTGTACCGGTAGAGCAAGTGCCGGCGCCCATTCCCGGCGTGCCTGTTGCGACTCAGGTTGTCGTTATTGAAGGCGAGGTGGTTGCCTCGGCGGAAACCGCGTTGGCTGCTGTTGCGGCTGAGGCGGCGGTATCGGTGACCAGCACCGATCCTTCCTCTTTGTCTGGTGCGACCTCAAGCACTGACACAACCGGTGAAATATCCCCTGCGGCTGCGGAATTACTGGCAGCGGCATCTGAAACTGCCGATTCAACCTTAATAGATCCGACGTTGGTAACCGATGAGACTGCAGTCGATGCCGATGGCTTGCCGGCTGCCGTAGCAGAAGCCATGGCGCTGGTTGAAGGTGAAGGAACCGCTCCTGTAACCGATCCTGCTGCTTCGGCTGAAACTGTTGTCCGCACGGGCGACGCAGCGCAAGCGCTTGCCGCAAAGGCAACGGCGCAAGCAGAGCCCGCGGTTGCCAGCGAAACAGCCCGCAATTCCACGACGGCGGAAAATGCGCGCATGGCTCAGGGCGTGCCGACCGCGGCCACTGGTACTACATCCGATGAGGCGCTGACATCCAGCGCACTCGACGCCGCGCCGGATCTGGCGGCAAGCGATAAATCCGCTGAAGCGCGCGCAGAAAATGACAAAGTCCCGCGTGCCACGCCGGAACGGGTGGCGGCTTTCCGCGAACAACTGGCGGTTCTGGCGCAGCAGGTGGAAGGTGGCAATCGCGCGACTGCGGCAGCTTCCAGCAAAAAATCCGATACGATCCAGGACGTGAAAGGTTTTGCGCTGACCCGTAATTTAGAGTCGCTGAGTGCCGCCCGCGCTGACGCCGGCAAACCGGTTTCCACCGGCATTCAAACGCCGCTGACCAGCCGGGAATGGGCTGGCGAAGTAGGGCAGCGCCTGCTGATGATGGTGAGCAGCAAAATCAAATCGGCGGAAATTCATTTGAATCCCAAGGAACTGGGACCGATGGAAGTGCGTGTTCGCATGCACGAAGACAAAGCTCACGTGGTGTTCACCAGCCAGGTGCCGCAAACCCGCGAAGCCTTGGAACAGGCGGTACCGCGGTTGCGGGAAATGCTGGACCAGAATGGCGTGACGCTGGGTAACGTCAATGTGCAGGATCATGGCGCCCAACATTCCCATCAACGCCAACAGCAGGATCAGCATGTGGCGGGTGGTTCCGGCGGTGGCCAGGCCGCGGAAGAAGCAGAAGCCGCTGTTCCTGTCGCACGGCGTGAGATTTCACTGGTGGATTTCTACGCCTGATCCACTCCCGTTTTTAATTCCCGTCTTACCCGCCCGGCACAGGTCGCACCACCTGTGCCGGCGCCCCCTATTTTTTCCCGTTATTTCTGACACTTGGCGGAAATTTGACAGGCACCCCGCCGAATCTTGTCTACACTTCCTTTCAACCGGCCGGAATTTTGACGTTGCCGGTCTGCTTTGTTGATCGCCAAATCCAAGCCAATGAAATAGAACGAAAAATTTTATTGGTATGGGGCTTGCTTTAAGCCTCGAAGAGCGACAACAACGCGCACATTTCCGTCGCGATTGATAAAGGTGAAGCATGGCCGCCGACAAAAAAGAAGACGCAAAGGAATCAGCCGAAGGCGCGGAAAAGCCCAAATCCAAAATGATGCTGATCATCATCATCGCACTGGTGGTATTGCTGGTGGGCGGTGGTGTAGCGGCATTCTTTATTCTGAGCGGTGGCGACAAGGACAAGAAAAAAGAAGGGGAAGGCGAGGGCGACGCCGAGGCAGAAGTACAGCACGTGCCCGCAGTCTATTTCGATTTCAAACCGCCGTTCATTGTCAATTATCAGTGGAACGGCCGTCAGCGTTATGTGCAGATCAGTTTGTCGGTCATGACGCGCAAAGAAGCAGTCGTGGAAGCGATCAAAAAACATATGCCGCTGATCCGCAACAATCTGGTGATGGTGTTCAGTTCGCAGGATTTTGACATGTTGCGTACGCCCGAAGGCAAAGAAGCGGTACGCACGGCGGCGCTGGAAGAAATGCAGAAAATCATCACGGAAGAAATGGGTGAACCTGGTATCGAACAGGTTCTGTTTACTAACTTTGTGATGCAGTAACAACGCCATGGCGGTTCAGGACTTACTTTCCCAAGACGAAATCGACGCCCTCTTGCATGGCGTCGATGACGGTGACATCTCGACCGGCGGTGATCAGGGCGATGAAGGCATATCGTCCTACGACCTGAGCACGCAGGATCGCATCGTGCGCGGGCGCATGCCCACGCTGGAAATGGTGAATGAGCGCTTTGCCCGTTACACCCGGATCAGCATGTTCAACCTGTTGCGGCGTACCGCCGATGTATCCGTTGGTGGCGTGCAGGTGATCAAATTTGGCGAGTACGTGCATAGCCTCTATGTGCCGACGTCACTCAACATGATTCGTGTCAAACCGCTGAAAGGCACGGGCCTGTTCATCTTGGACGCCAAGCTGGTGTTCAAACTGGTGGACAACTTCTTCGGCGGTGATGGCCGCCACGTCAAGATCGAAGGCCGCGAATTCACGCCCACTGAAAACCGTGTAGTGCAGATGGTGCTGGAGCAGGCATTTACTGATATGGAAGAAGCCTGGAAAGCGCTCTTGCCGGTGAAATTTGAATACATGGGGTCTGAGGTCAACCCGTCGCTGGCCAATATCGTCAGCCCCAGTGAAGTGGTGGTGGTGAATTCTTTTCATGTGGAACTGGATGGCGGTGGCGGTGAAATGCACCTGACGCTGCCGTATTCCATGATCGAGCCGCTGCGGGAAATGCTGGATGCCGGTGTGCAGAGCGACGTGGGCGATCAGGATGAGCGCTGGATGAAATCCCTGCGCGAGGAAATCATGGAGGCGCAGATCAATCTGAAGGGCAAGCTGCTGGAAAAGAAAATGCGGCTGTCGGAACTGTCGCGACTCAAGCCGGGTGACATCATTCCCATTGAAATGCCGGAAACCCTGTTGATGCTGGCGAATGGCATTCCCACGTTTCGCGGCAAGATGGGTGTGGCCAATGGCAATCTGGCGGTGAAGATACAGAGCAAAGTGCGGCGCCCGGAATCGGATGTCAACAAACAGTCGCGCCTGTCGCAATTGAAAGAACAAATGAAGACAGAATAATTTACCTGAACGGGTTGGAGTACTGATATGGCAGAGAAAGATGACCAGGCGCTGGCGGACGAGTGGGCAGCAGCACTGGCGGAACAGGATACGTCGGATGCAGACGCCAGCGTGCGCGCAGCACCGTTGGAAAATTTGCGCGATGATTCAAAGCCCATGTCCGGTGACGGACCTAATCTGGATGTGATTCTGGATATTCCGGTGACCTTGTCGATGGAAGTGGGCAGCACCAACATCAGCATTCGCAATTTACTGCAATTGAACCAGGGCTCGGTCATCGAGCTGGATCGTCTGGCGGGTGAACCGCTGGATGTATTGGTAAATGGCACGTTGATCGCGCATGGTGAAGTGGTGGTGGTCAACGAAAAATTCGGCATTCGCCTGACCGATGTCATCAGCCCCGCTGAACGGATCAAAAAACTGGGATGACTGCGCGCGTGAAGGGGCGAATCCTGTTGTTGATGTTGCTCTGGTTGGGCACGGTTCCGGCGTGGGCTGACAATGAAACGGCAGAAATAACAGAAACAACAACAGCGGCTGTTGCGCCGACCCCAGAAACGGCAGCAACGCCCGCGCCTTCAGAATTGCGGTTGAAAACGGAACCCGCACGGGGTGACGGCACCAATATGGGTACCGCCAGCGCGCAGATGGTGTTGGGTCTGGGTTTTGTGTTGGCGGTCATTTTCGGATTGGCTTGGGTGGCCAAGCGCTTCAACCTTAACGGCGCTGGTACTGGTGCAGGAATGCGGGTCGTCGGCGCAACGACATTAGGCCCGAAAGAAAAACTGGTGTTAGTGGAAGTGGATGGCAAGCGTTTGCTGTTGGGTGTGACGGCACATCAGATTTCACTGCTGCAAACAGGGGACGCGATACCAGTCGCGCCGGTGGAAGCGGGCGAATTTGCTGGCCGGATTCAGGCATTGCTGAAAACAGGGACACTGCATGAAAAATAAAGGCCTGTGGCTGGTGTTGGCATTGCCGCTAATGCCGCTGTTGACGGGTTCTGCCTTCGCCGCCGATCCGATGTCGCTGCCGGCGGTCAATCTCTCCACCAATCCAGACGGTACCCAGACTTATTCCATTACGCTGCAGGTGCTGGTGCTGATGACAGCACTGACCCTGCTGCCTGCCATTCTGATGATGATGACCGCGTTCACCCGCATCATCATTGTGTTTTCGATTCTGCGCCAGGCGATTGGTCTGCAACAGACGCCGTCGAACCAGATCCTGATTGGCCTGGCGCTGTTTCTCACTATTTTTGTGATGTCGCCGGTATTCAAGGAAATCAATGAAAAGGCATTACAGCCTTATATGAACGAACAGCTGCAACCGCAGGCAGCGGTAGAGCAGGCCAGTATTCCGTTGCGCAAGTTCATGCTGGGGCAAACACGGGAAGCGGATCTCAATTTGTTTGTGGAACTGGCGCAGCAGGATCAGAAATACGCCTCGCTGGACGATGTGCCCATGACCATCGTGATTCCGGCGTTTGTTACCAGTGAATTGAAAACGGCATTTCAAATCGGCTTTCTGTTGTTCATTCCCTTCCTGATCATCGATCTGGTGGTCGCCAGCGTGCTGATGGCGATGGGTATGATGATGTTGTCGCCCATGATCGTGTCGATGCCTTTCAAAATTATGCTGTTCGTCTTCGTGGACGGCTGGGCCATGGTGGTCGGCACCGTGGCGGCCAGTTTCGGTATTTAGCGGAGGAAGCGACCATGACACCGGAAGTGATATCCGATCTGATGCGGGAAGCGCTGTATCTTTGCATGATCATTGTGACAGTGATCATTGTGCCCAGCTTGTGTATCGGGTTGGTGGTGTCGGTATTCCAGGCTGCGACCCAGATCAACGAACAAACCCTCAGCTTTTTGCCCCGTCTGCTGGTTACGCTGCTGACCTTGATGGTGCTGGGCCCCTGGCTCGGCGGCATGGTAACGGACTTTACGGAAAGGCTGATCCAGGATCTGCCGACCATGCTTGGGTAAGCCGAGGTGGAATTCGATCAGGCGCAGTTCTATCAGTGGCTCGGCCAATATTTTTTTCCCTTCTGCCGGATCGCCGCGTTTTTCACTGTGTTGCCTATTTTCAGCACCCAGCTGGTACCCATGCGCATCCGCTTGGGATTGGCGGTGGCGCTTACGGTATTGGTAGCGCCTGTCATCGAACCCATTCCAGTGCAGGAATTATTGTCGCTGCAATCCACACTGCTGATTGCGAAAGAAATCCTGATCGGTGTCACCATGGGATTCGTTATTCAGATGCTGTTCCAGGTGTTTGTGATCGGTGGCCAGGCGGTTGCGATGCAGAATGGTTTGGGATTCGCCACGCTGGTGGACCCGGTCAACGGTATCAACGTGGCATCCATCAGCCAGATTTACCTGATGACGGTCAACCTGTTGTTCTTTGCCATGAACGGCCATCTGGCGGTCATTCATTTAATTGCGGGCAGTTTTGCGCAGTTGCCGGTGCAGGGTGATGGTATTGCGATGGAAAACATCAATACGCTGGTGCAGCTGGGTAGCTGGATGTTTTCCGGTGGGTTAATGGTCGCATTGCCATCCACTATCGCGTTGTTGGTCGTGAACATTGCGTTTGGTGTCATCAGCCGGGCGGCACCGCAGATGAATATCATCGCCGTGGGTTTTCCGTTCACCATGATCATGGGGTTGGTGATTATCTGGCTGACACTGTCCAACGTGTTGCCCATGTACGAACGGCTGAGCGATGAAGCGTTTGAAATGATAACGGACATGATCCGTAGATAGGTGAGGCGTAATGGCAGAAAACGAAGACGGCCAAGAACGCACCGAAGACCCCTCCGGCCGAAAACTTGAAGAGGCGCGCCGGAAGGGGCAGATACCGCGTTCCCGTGAATTGGGTGGCGCTGCGGTATTGATTCTCGGCTCGTTGGGTTTGTTGATGTTTGGCAATATGCTCATCAATGCGGGCGTAGAAGTCTTCCGCATCAATTTCACGGTCAGTCTCGACGATTTACAGGATCCGGATATGGCCGTCCGGCACTTGCTGGAATCCGGCAAAATTGTGCTGATGGCCTTGATACCTTTTTTTCTGGTATTGGCAGTAGCGGCGGTAAGTATTCCGCCATTGGTGGGCGGGATCAATTTTTCGTTCGAATCCGTGCAACCCAAACTATCCAAGCTCAATCCCCTGACGGGTTTCAAGCGCATGTTCTCGATGCAGTCGCTGGTGGAGTTGGTGAAATCCATTGCCAAATTTCTGCTGGTGGCGGCAGTGGCCGTGCAGCTGTTGGACAGCAACAGTAGCCGCCTGATGAACCTGGGTTTTCAGGAACCGGAAATGGCGATGGCAGAAGGTGTGTCCATTGTCATGTGGGCATTCTTCTATCTCTGCTGCACGTTGTTGCTGATTGCAGCGGTGGATGTGCCGTTCCAGCTGTACCAGTACAAGAAGCAGCTGATGATGACCAAGCAGGAAGTGCGGGACGAATACAAGGAAACCGAGGGCAAGCCCGAGGTCAAGAGCAAGCTGCGGTCGAAGCAAAAGGAAATTGCGTACAGCCGGATGATGTCAGCGGTACCTCAGGCTGATGTGGTCATTACCAACCCCACGCACTTTGCGGTAGCGCTGAAATATGATCCCGCCAAAATGCTGGCACCGATCCTGGTGGCCAAGGGCGCTGACTTCATTGCTGAGCAAATTAAAAAAGTGGCGTTGGCCAACGATGTGATGATCATGCAATCACCGCCGTTGGCACGGTCCATTTACTACCACACGGAGCTGGAGCGGGAAATTCCCCACGGACTTTATACCGCTGTGGCTCAGGTGCTGGCTTATGTGTTCCAGCTCAAGCGCTTCCAGCAAGGCAAAGGCCCCAATCCAGGTTTGACGCCGGTGGTGAGCGTGCCCGAAGACATGCGGCGCGATTAATTTTTAGTGTGCCGGCAGCGGCTCAGGCACGATCTTTGCGATATCCCTTCCTGAACGCATTTTGCGTCAATATTCCGTTATCTGTTCTGCGAAGGTGTCATGACAGCCGCTGTCTCCACTCGAACCAAGAATCTGCTGAAACAGGGTAATCTGGGCGCGCCTATCTTCCTGCTCATCATTCTGGGAATGATGACGTTGCCGATGCCGCCTTTCCTGCTGGACGTTTTCTTTACCTTCAACATTGCCTTGTCACTGGTGGTGTTGCTGGTGTCGGTGTACAGCCTGCGGCCGCTGGAATTCGCGACCTTTCCTACCATCCTGCTGGTAGCAACCTTGCTGCGGCTGGCGCTGAACGTGGCGTCCACCCGGGTAGTTTTGTTGCACGGTCATGAAGGTGGCGACGCGGCCGGTAAGGTGATTGAAGCGTTTGGTCATGTGGTAATCGGCGGTAACTATGCCGTGGGTATTGTGGTGTTTGCGATCCTGATCATCATCAACTTCGTGGTGGTCACCAAAGGCGCCGGGCGCATTTCCGAAGTGACCGCACGGTTTACCCTGGATGCGATGCCGGGCAAGCAGATGTCGATCGATGCTGATTTGAATGCGGGTTTGATCAATCAGGAAGAAGCCAAAAAACGCCGTCTGGAAGTATCTCAGGAAGCAGATTTCTACGGTGCAATGGACGGTGCCAGCAAATTCGTGCGGGGTGACGCAGTAGCAGGCATCCTGATTCTGTTCATCAACATCATCGGCGGCGTCGCTATCGGTATGAGCCAGTTCGATCTGGCATTCGGCGATGCTTTCAAAGCGTATGCACTACTGACCATCGGTGACGGTCTGGTGGCGCAGATTCCTGCGTTGCTGCTGTCCACCGCCGCAGCCATCATCGTGACCCGTGTAAACAGCTCCGAGGAACTGGGTTCCCAAGTGGTACGCCAAATGTTTGGCACGCCGCAGGCGTTGGCCATTTCCGCGGTGATCATGGCGATCATGGGCTTGATTCCCGGCATGCCGCACGTTGCGTTCCTGGGCCTGGCTGCATTGTGTGGTGGTGGCGCTTACTGGATTCATTACCGCAAACAAGCGGCTGCCAGTCCGGCAGCAGCACTGGCGGCGCGGGAAAAACAACTGGAAGAAACAGCCGCCGCGTCGCGGGACAACGAATGGAAAGAATTAGGCTGGGACGACGTGCAGCCGGTGGACGCCATCGGTCTGGAAGTGGGTTACCGCCTGATTCCGTTGGTGGACAAAGGGCAGGGTGGTCAGCTGCTGGGCCGAATCAAAGGCGTACGGAAAAAGCTGTCGCAGGAATTGGGTTTTCTGGTGCCGTCGGTGCATATTCGCGACAACCTGGATCTGCTGCCCAATGCCTACCGCGTAACACTGATGGGCGTGGCGATCGACGAAGCCGAAGTGCATGCCGATCGGGAGCTGGCGATCAACCCGGGTCAGGTTTTTGGCGCCATCAATGGTATCGAATGCAAAGACCCGGCGTTTGGTTTGGACGCCGTCTGGATCGAAGCCGCTCAACGCGATCAGGCGCAAACGCTGGGTTACACCGTGGTGGATGCCAGCACAGTGGTCGCCACCCACTTGAATCAGATCATGCTCAAACACGCGCACGAATTGTTGGGCTTCGAGGAAGTACAAAAGCTGCTGGAGAATCTGCAGAAGAGTTCGCCCAAACTGGTGGAGAACCTGGTGCCAAATCCGTTGCCGCTCAGCAAGTTGCACAAAGTGCTGCAGAACCTGCTGCAGGAAGGCGTGCCGGTTCGCGATATCCGTACGATTGCCGAAGCGCTGGCGGAAACCGCGCCGAAGAACCAGGATGCCGACGCGCTGACGTCTGCTTCCCGTGTCGCGCTGTCACGCATGATCGTGCAAACCATCTACGGCGTGGGCCGCGAATTGCCGGTAATCACGTTGCAACCAGAGCTGGAACAGTTGTTGCTACAAGCAGTACAGCAGGCACTGAATTCTGGCGGTACACCCAGCGACGCCATCATCGAACCGAGCCTGGCGGAAAAACTGCAACGTTCGGTTTCGAAGGCGGCGCAAAAGCAGGAAGTGGCGGGCAACCCCGCGGTTCTGCTGGTGTCGCAGGGCATTCGACCGATGTTGTCGCGCTTCCTGCGCTTCAGTGTCCAGGGCCTGCATGTGTTGTCGTATAACGAAGTGCCCGACAACAAACAGATCACGATTACCGCTTCGGTTGGCCAATAAATCGAACGTCAGCGTGATTCAATCCAGGCACACCGTTTCGAATGATTTCAAATAGGTAACGCATCATGAATACACAGAAATTCAACGCACCGGATATGCGGCAAGCCCTGAAAATGGTGCGCGATTCCCTGGGTGCCGATGCCGTCATTCTGTCCAACCGCAAGGTGGCCGGAGGTGTTGAAATCGTTGCGGCGGCGGATTACGGCACGTTCCTGGCGGAACACAATGAACGCGAGCGCCAAGCCAATCACGTGCCGCCTTTCATGGATGCCAGCGCGCCAATCACTGCGCCGGCCCAGGGTGATCCTGCCCGTCTGGTGCAGGAAAACAAAAACGCGGATCCCGCGTTGAG
>DATLII010000645.1:0-4384 GCA_035539495.1 Dongiaceae bacterium | reverse complement strand
AATCAGATTCTGCAAGCCAATTGCGCGCGCAGCCTCCACCGTCAGATCGCGTGCAGCCGGATCAAACGACGCCGGCACGGTCAACGTCACTTCCTGCTGTTCCAACGGCGATTCGGGATGTTGGTGATCCCACGCCGCTTTCACATGAGCCAGATACGCCACCGACGCCTGTACCGGCGACACTTTTGCCACTTCCTCTGGCGCATTCAGCGGCAACAACGCGCTGTGCCGATCCACACCGCCGTGACACAACCAGCTTTTTGCAGATGCCACCAAGCGCAACGGTGTCTTGCCACCCAGTTGTCGCGCGATCGCACCCGCCAGCGCAGTCGGGCTATTGTCCCACGGCAACACCAATTCCTGCGGCGCCACTTCCGATTCGTGGGGAAGATACAAAAACGACGGCAGTTGCGAACGGGATTCCACCACGCCAGGTTGTGTCAGTTGCGGAATCGTCAGCAATTGCACGGCAGGCGCATCGGCATCGGATTGAAGATCAACGCTGGCGACTACGCTGTTGGTGGTACCCAAATCGATACCGACAGAATAACGGCTGCTCACAACTCCACCTCGGCCTGGGCAACTACGCGGGCATCATGCCCATCGGCCAGTTTCGGCAGGCTCACATCCACTACTTTCCAACCGCGGTGCACCAGCGTGCCGGTGAAAGGCGGTTGTCCGACCACATTGCCAGTCACCCGCACTTCAGCGGCGTTGAATCCAGCGGGCAATGTCACGCGGGATTCTTCGGTTTCCGCGCGCACCGGTTCCAGTTTGAAATATTGCTGCAGCGTTTTTTTGCCACCCTCGTGTACCACCCGGGCGACCGCACCAATTTCCGCGTCGGAAAAACCTTTCAGATCTTCATGCAGGAAATCCACGAAACGAGCCTCCTGCTGCAGCAGGCTAAGCAACTGCAAAGCGGCATCGGGGGAATGGGTCTTCAGCGCCGGAGTTACAACCGGTTTGGGAGCAGCCGGCGGCGACACTTCCGCTTTGGGCAGATCAGCAGCGGCCTGGACCGGGGCTGGCGCCGGAGCAGTCGGGGCTTTGGATTTGGTCAGAAACAATGCCAGGAACACCACAGAGGACAAACCCAGCACCAGGTGCAGGGCATCGAGGGTAGCAGGCAGGGCGGTGGGATCGAACGTCATGATGCAATCTCGGCTTAAAAAACAGGCAGGTACGGAACCCGGGCCAACGCCAGCGCGACTGAGCCGGCGCAGAAAGTGCCGCGCAGTTTACCATCTTGCCGACGCCAATAAAGGCCGGGGTGGGTGGTCTTTCCTGTTTGCTCAAACCGTGACATGATATGTCATAGAAACTTATGGTTTCCGGGTTGTCCAACCTTGGCGGCTGTTGCATTTCAAACACTTGAAAAGCAGGGGTACCGCCTCAATTACTGGACAGAGTGATTCCTTACAAGAGGTCAAGAATTCACCATGATGCGTATAGCCCTTTTCCTGTTAACCAACCTGGCCGTTCTGGCGGTTGCCGGCATCTCCCTGAGCCTGCTGGGCGTGCCCGGCTACCTGCAACAGGGCGGCGCTTCCATTAACTTGCAGGCGCTGTTGGTCTACTGCGCCGTGTTCGGCTTCGCCGGCTCCTTCGTTTCCCTGTTCCTGTCCAAGCCCATGGCGAAATGGAGCTCGGGCACCCAGGTGATCACCCAACCCCGTAACCAGGCCGAACATTGGCTTATGGAAACGGTGAAAGAGCTGTCCACCAAAGCGGGCATTGGCATGCCGGAAGTGGGTATTTTCCCCTCCCCCGTGTCCAACGCGTTCGCCACAGGCTGGAACAAGAACAGCGCCCTGGTGGCCGTGAGCGAAGGCCTGCTGCACCGCTTCGACCGCGAAGAAATCCGCGCCGTGCTGGCGCACGAGATCGGTCACGTGGCCAACGGTGACATGGTGACCCTGTCGCTGGTGCAAGGCGTCGTCAACACCTTCGTGATGTTCTTCGCCCGCATCGCCGCGTTCGCTGTGGATCAGTTCTTCCGCCGCGACGACAGCGAAGGTATGGGCATGTTCGCTCGCATGGCCGTCACCTTCGTGTTCGAAATGATTTTCGGCATCCTGGCCAGCATGATCGTGATGTGGTTCTCGCGCTTCCGCGAATACCGCGCTGACGAAGCAGGCGCCAACCTGGCCAGCCGTGGCGCCATGATCCGCGCACTGCAACGGTTGAAAGCGGAAAGCGAAGCACCCAACGATCTGCCGCAGACCATGACCGCGTTCGGTATCCGCAGCAAGGACATGATGGCGCTGTTCGCCTCGCACCCTCCGCTGGAACAACGGATTGCGGCGCTGCAAAACGGTCAGCAACGTTAAGCTCAAGATGCAAGAACAGTAGGTTGAAAGAACAAAAGGCCCGGTTTATACCGGGCCTTCTTTTTTAGTGAGATAGTTTCAGCATGGACGCAGCTGGCCATCGCAGCTAGCCAACATTGTATTTTGAGTTTGAAATTCCGGGTGGCGGGTTCTGCAACAGAAATACAACATGGCCGCGAAAATCGTTGCAGGTCCGGCTTATCCATCCACCGGATACAGCACAGTGTCTTCGTAACCCGTCACCACCGGCAGAAACCCGCGCAGATTTTGGTTCAGCACGTCATCCCAGGTGTCCAGCAGCAAAGGCCGGCCTTCCAACTCTTTGAGCTTGGTTTTGGTTGCCACAACGCTGATTTGATCACGCCCGACGCGACGAATCACATCCGGCCCGATCTGATGATTGCCGCGGCCGAAAATATGCCCTTGCCCGCCGATCGGCGTGACGATGATGTGTCCCGAATGATGATCCAGTGCTTGCAGAATTTGCTGCTCGGTGACGTCGGATTGCAGCAGCGTTCCGTCCAGCAGCAAGTCCACCCCCAACAGGGTTTTGGGCAGATGAAGCTGTTCGAAAATGGCGCGCGTCGTAGTGCCGGGGCCGACAATGTACAGAGTGCCAGGCTGCAGCCGATCGATAATGTGCGCGGCGATTTCCTGCAGCACCAACGCTTCCACTTCCTTGCCACCGCATTTCACATGTTGCAGATAACGACCCTCTGCAGGCACCCGCAACTCACCGAAGTGGCGTGCCTGAACTCGGCCCTGACGGAACGCATCCTCATCGATATCGCGCACTTCCAGATCGGCCAGGCTGACCATCTCACCCTGGATCATCATGGCGATAATTTCCGCCGCGCCACGGGCGTGCACCGCATAAACGCCAGAATGGATTTTTACGCCAGCGGGAATGCCCAGCACCGGAACTGATGTGCCCACTGCTCTCAAAATATCGCGCGCCGTGCCATCGCCGCCGGCAAACAGGATCAGATCGACACCAGCGTTCTTCAACGCGGCAGCGGCGGCTTGCGTGTCCTGTGGTCCGGACAGAGGTTGCCCCGGCTGACCCAGCACCTGGCAGGAAAAACCGGTCTTGCGAAGTTCCTGCTCCCCCATCTCGCCACCCCAGGTGTACCACTCGATCTTTGCCTCAAACGGCCGCAAATGCTCCAGCGTGACCGCAACCCGGTCGGCGGCCTTTTTCTCAGCTCCCAGTGCAAGGGCCTGCCGAACAATGTCAGCGCCGTCGCTGCCCTTCAGCCCCACGGCTCCGCCAATGCCCGCCAGGGGATTGACCACCAGACCCAATCGGATTCGATTCAAACTGTTACCCCTGCCGTCATTCCATGTGGACGCCATCATAATGAAACCCGACGATCATGGCACTTACTGCCCTCGCGCGACAGGCACCTTGCGGAACTGCTCCTTTACAGGAACGTTGCCGCACTGGACAATCCGGCCTTCCCGCAACTGACGGCGGCACATTGCGCAACAACCCGCGAATGGCCCCGCCCACACGTTTCAAACGTTTTAAGAGTAGTGGCCTTATGCAGGGTCTTATCCCGTTCCAATCCGTTTTTCGCCTATCGTTGCGCGCCGGCTCTCTGCTGGGTGCGCTGGTTAGCGGCCTGTCCGGCCAGGCGGTTGCTGACGCAGCTATTCCGCATTCAACTGTTCAACATTCAATGGTTCAGAGTGCTATCGAGTCGGGCCATGTGGGCCTGTTCGATGTCCGCGATTTCCGTCTGAGCGACGGTCAGTGCGCGGATTGCAAGGCTCCGCAGCAGACACTGTGGTATTTCCAGGGCGAACTGGTGGCCACACCGCTGGCCGAACCGGGCGCATTCGATCCGACACTGCGGGCGCAGGACGATGTGAGAGCCTGGGCAAACCAGCATCCCGCCGCAGACCCCAACGAAAAACCCGCTCTGCTATGGCTGGGTTCGCCCCAGACGGCCACCGGCGTTTTGAATGTGGATGGCACCGCACTGATCCTGCCGAACCAGCAAACTCTGGCGTTCTCCGTCACACCGAAAATTCCGACCAACCTGTCC
>DATLII010000644.1:0-6776 GCA_035539495.1 Dongiaceae bacterium | reverse complement strand
GAAATATTTCTGTCTGCTAGATAGCCACGGCAAACTGAAAAACCGGTTTATCACTGTCGCCAATATCGAAAGTTCCGCGCCGCAGCATATTGTGGCGGGTAACGAAAAAGTGGTGCGTCCGCGCCTGACCGATGCAGAATTCTTTTTCAACCAGGATCGCAAGTCCAAACTGGAAATTCGCAATGAACGGCTAAAGAACGTGGTGTTCCAAGCCGAACTGGGCAGCGTCTACGCCAAGGCCGAGCGCGTCTCCAAGCTGGCAGCGTTTATCGCGCAACAGATCGGCGGCAACGTACAAAATGCGCAGCGCGCCGGCTTGCTCTCCAAGTGCGATCTCGCGACCGAAATGGTCGGTGAATTCCCCGAATTGCAAGGCATCATGGGCACCTATTACGCCCGGCACGACAACGAAGCCGATGAAGTCGCACTGGCGCTGAACGAGCAATACCAACCTCGCTTTTCCGGCGACGTGCTGCCTGGCACCAAAACCGGCCAGGCTGTTGCGATTGCCGACAAGATCGACACCCTGATCGGCATCCTCGGCATCGGCAAACATCCCACCGGCGACCGTGATCCATTCGCACTACGTCGTGCGGCACTGGGTGCATTGCGAATCAGCGTCGGCCGCGAACTCGACCTGGATCTGGTGCAACTCGCCGCACAAGCCGCACAACTCTATAACGGCAAACTCACCAACGCCCAGGTCGAAACCGATTTCCTCACCTTCATGAACGGCCGCTACCAAAGCTGGTTTCAGGAAGAGGGTATCAGCATCGATATCGTCAAAGCCGTACAAGCCGTCAATCCCACCCGGCCTCTGGATTTCTGGCGTCGAGCCGAAGCCGTGCGTACTTTCAAGGCTCAACCGGAATCGGCGGCACTCGCGGCGGCCAACAAGCGCGTGGGCAACATCCTCGCCAAGCGTGACAGCAGCACACCGTTGCCCGCATTGAATCCAGCGTTGTTGCAGCAAGCCGAAGAAAAAACACTGGCAGACGCCGTCACCCAACTACACGCTGCCACCGCCAACGGCGATTATGAAAGCCGTCTACTGGCCCTGGCGGCTCTCAAGGAGCCGGTAGACGCGTTCTTCGACAAGGTGATGGTGAATGTGGACGACTTGGCCGTTCGTAATAATCGCCTGGCATTGTTGGCGCAGTTGCAGCAGCTGTTCCTGGCCATCGCCGATATCGGCGAGTTGCAATAAGCGGGTGGGGCGGGGACTAACTCCGCCCCGTTTGACGCGTTCCAGGGAAGCCCGCACACTGGGCGCAATCTGGTTTTATCGCGCGGGCGACCGCACCGCGCTAAGTGGGATCTAATGAATATTGTGCGGGGATTGCTGTTCAATCTGCTCTACACCCTCAGCGTCATTTTGTTCAGCCTGTCGGCCTTGATCATTGCCCCACTGCTGCGATATCCCGGTCGCCTGCGCTATCTGACCTTTCTTCCGCGCGGCATCCAGCGCCTGCTGACACTGACCTGCGGCATCACGTACCGCATCGAGGGCAAAGAAAACATTCCTACCACGCCCTTCGTGCTGGTCAGCAACCACCAGAGCACCTGGGAAACCCTGATACTGGCTTACATCTTCAACCCCATTACGGCGGTATTGAAGAAAGAGCTCACCTACATTCCCTTCTTTGGCTGGCTGATCTATTTGGGCCGCCCTATCGTCATTGACCGCAAACGCAAGCAGAGCGCCCTGAAAGACATCCTGCGCCAAGGCCAACAGCGGCTGGAGGAGGGCGTCTCGATATTGATCTTCCCAGAAGGGACTCGCGTGCCAGTGGATGAGACCCGCCCCCACATGCCAGGCGGCGCCATGCTGGCCTGCAAAGCCGGCGTACCGGTTCTACCGGTTGTCCACAATGCGGGCCGATTCTGGCCAGCTCACCAATTGGGCAAACAGTCTGGGGAAATCACCATCCGGATTGGCTTACCCATTCCCACCGCAGGCCGCTCGCCAAAAGAACTCAATCAGCAATTGGAAAACTGGATCAACGAGCAAAAGCAGTCATTGCCGAGCTAACTTTCCGTTCATATATTGCCGGAAAATCATGGAGTTGCTGTCCGTAGACGTTCATGATCAATGTATGTTAGTGCTCACTTCGGAAATTAGTGACTGTGAACTGTCACTAATTTCTCTAAAGGCAACCTCGTCGAGATTGAACGTTATCAGCCCCTTCCCATCGACTGGCTTTTTGTGGATAACTTTCGCCACAGGAAGATTTTCCCAGCAGCTTGTCCCCAATTTTATCCACAAGAAAAAACCCCGGTTTTCGCGCCTTCCATGGGAGGCAAACCGGGGTTTTTAACAGGCTGACGCCTGGGCTCAGCATCGAGCAATTTTACTGCTCAGCTTGCGTTGTTCAGCTACCCATTCGTCAGATATCCAGGTTGGACACGTTCAGCGCGTTGGCTTCGATGAAGTCGCGACGCGGCTCCACCTGATCACCCATCAACGTAGTGAAGATTTGATCCGCGCCAATGGCATCCTCGATGCTCACCCGCAGCATACGTCGGGAGCTGGGGTCCATAGTGGTTTCCCACAGCTGGTCCGGATTCATCTCACCCAGCCCTTTGTAGCGCTGAATGGTGTGGCCCTTGCGGGATTCCGTCATCAGCCACTCCAGGGCATCCTTGAAGTCGAAGATGGGACGAGTACGCTCACCACGACGGATATAGGCGCCTTCTTCCAACAAGCCTTGCAGGCGGCCACCCAACGCAACAATAGAGTTGTAATCCTCGGACAGGAAGAATTCCCGGCTGAAGCTGTATTCATGCGGTACACCGTGGGCCACGTGCAGCACTTTGGGCAGGGATAGGCGGCGTTCCTTGTCTTCCAGCACGGTTACCTCGTAACGTTCCGAGCTGGGGCCTTTCTCCTGCAGACGAGCCGTCAGGCGGCGAGCCCAGTCCTGCATCTGATCATCCTGCTTCAGATCGTCTTCCTTCACCGGAGGCAGATAGATCAGCTGTTCCAGGACAAAGGCCGGGTACAGGCGCGACAGGCGATCAATACGCTGGAACACATGACGGTAGGCCGTTACCAGCTCCTGCAGCGCCAGGCCGGCAATGCCAGGGGCTTGGGCATTCACATGCAGGCTGGCTTCTTCCAGTGCAGCCTGGGTCAGATAGGCGTCCAGCGCACCGTCGTCCTTAAGATACTGTTCGTGCTTGCCCTTTTTAATCTTGTACAGCGGCGGCTGCGCAATATAAACGTAGCCTCGCTCAATGATTTGCGGCATCTGGCGGAAGAAAAAGGTCAGCAGCAGGGTACGGATGTGACTGCCATCCACGTCCGCGTCCGTCATGATGATGATGTAGTGATAACGGCACTTGTTGATGTCGAACTCATCCTTGCCGATACCGCAGCCCAGCGCGGTAATCAGAGTACCTACCTCGGCGGAAGACAGCATCTTATCGAAGCGCGCCTTCTCCACGTTCAGGATCTTACCTTTCAGTGGCAGAATCGCTTGGGATTTACGGTCGCGCCCTTGTTTGGCGGAACCGCCCGCGGAATCGCCCTCCACCAGGTACAGTTCGGACAACGCAGGGTCTTTCTCCTGGCAGTCCGCCAGCTTACCGGGTAGGCCAGCGATATCGAGTACGCCCTTACGACGGGTCATCTCCCGCGCCCGTCGCGCTGCGTCCCGCGCCCGCGCTGCATCAATGATTTTGCCGCAGATATTCTTGGCGTCGTTGGGATTTTCCAGCAGGTAATCGTTCAGCCGCTCGAACATGTACTGTTCCACCGCGGTTTTCACTTCCGACGACACCAGCTTGTCCTTGGTCTGGGACGAAAACTTGGGATCCGGCACCTTCACCGACACGATCGCCGTCAGACCTTCCCGGGCGTCATCACCCGTTGTGGTCACTTTATGCTTCTTCTGCAGGCCTTCTTTCTCGATATAGGCGTTCAAACAGCGGGTGAGGGCGGAACGAAAGCCCGCCAAGTGGGTACCGCCGTCACGCTGG
Source organism: Dongiaceae bacterium (assembly GCA_035539495.1). Taxonomy (GTDB): domain Bacteria; phylum Pseudomonadota; class Gammaproteobacteria; order Pseudomonadales; family Ketobacteraceae; genus Ch67. The sequence goes on along the minus strand of DATLII010000644.1, from coordinate 2,795 downwards.
GGGATGTTGTTGGTGTAGCAATAGATATTTTCCTGATAGGAATCATTCCATTGCATCGCCACTTCAACCGAAATGCCTTCCTCTGGGCGATGACCGTTGAAGTAGAACACCTGGTTCAGCGGAGTCTTGTTCTGGTTCAAGTACGCTACGAAAGCGCTCAAACCACCCTCGTATTGGAACACTTCTTCGGTACCGGCCCGCTCATCTACCAACACAATACGAACACCGGAGTTCAGAAACGACAGCTCTCGCAGACGTTTGGCCAGGATATCGTGGGAGAACTTGATATTGGTGAAGGTTTCAGGGGAGGGATGGAAATGCACCTCAGTACCGGTCAAATCCGTATTGCCCACGATTTTCAGAGGCTCATCCGGTTCACCGTGGCGGTAAATCTGCTCCCATACATGTCCTTCCCGGCGGATAGTCAGCTTCAGCAGAGTTGATAGCGCATTTACAACCGATACCCCCACACCGTGCAGGCCGCCAGACACCTTGTAGGAGTTGTCATCGAATTTTCCACCCGCATGCAGTATGGTCATGATCACTTCTGCAGCCGAACGGCCTTCCTCTGGGTGAATATCGACAGGAATGCCCCGGCCGTTATCCGAAACCCGAATGGATTCGTCGGTGTGGATAACCACTCGCACTTCGGTACAGTGCCCTGCCAGCGCCTCATCAATGGAGTTATCCACTACTTCAAACACCATATGGTGCAAACCGCTTCCATCGTCGGTGTCGCCGATGTACATGCCAGGCCGCTTACGTACTGCGTCCAAACCTTTCAGGACTTTGATATTGGAAGAGTTGTAGGTATTGGAATCGGACATTGATTGAAGTCTCTCCGTTTACGCAGACGTTGTTTGAATAAGTTGACCATGTTCCACGTGGAACATGTGATGATCCTGAAACAGTGCGAGTAAGGCATCCGTCAGCGCTTGTTCATGAATAGCGGTGATGAACGTCTGACAGGGATAATCCCGCAGGAAACGGGCAACGCTTTGCAAATTATGGGTATCGAGTTCCGCCGGCAGGTCATCCAGCAGCAGCAATGGCGCCAATTGGCGGCGCTCAAACAGCGTCATGACCTGGGCAAGCCTAACTGCGTATATTACCAGCTTTTTTTGCCCTCTGGAGCATACATCACGAGCCAACGTATCCCCCCACCGGATCACTAGATCCCCTTTGTGGGGACCGTGCTGGCAGGCCTGCTTTTCAATCTCTCCATCCATGTTGGCAGCCAAGCAGTCTTGCAGCGCACTATGGATCGATCGATTCCAGCCCGGCTTGTACTCAACCTCCAATGGCATGGAACCCACGTAAGTGCCAATGGTGCGTTGCAACGCGGCCACTAGCCACTCCACATAAGCAGTACGCGAGCTATGAATCCTTTCGCCCCAAAGGGCCTGCTGTTCATTCCAGTGGGCAAGTTGCTTTCTAATAAGAGATTCTTTTCCCGAGCGGAGCAGGGAGGACTTCTGCTTCAACGCGATCTGGTAAGACTTCCAGGCCTCCAGAAACTCATGTTCCACGTGGAACAATCCCCAGTCCAAGAGCTGTCTGCGCTCAGACGGGCCACCGTCCACCAAATCAAATGACGCCGCGTCCAGGCAAATCGCTGGCAGCAGAGTCGCGAGGTCCGACATTCGCTCCCGTCGCTCCCCATCAATCTTGACCAGAGTATCGCCTTCCAAACCTTTGCGAATTCCGGCTTTATGAGGAATACCTTTCCCGTCGCGGATTTCGCCGAATACCATCAATGCAGTCTGCTGATGAGACACGATCTTGCGGGCAAGGGGAGTACGAAAGCTGCGCCCGGACGCTAACAGGTAAATCGCCTCCAGCAGGCTGGTTTTACCGCTACCATTGGGGCCTACCACAAAATTCATGGAAGGATGGGGAATCAACTTAAGATTCTGGAGGTTTCGCACATGGGAAACCTCCAGCGAAGTCAGCAACATTCAGTGGGACAAACTAGAGCCGCATGGGCATAACGACGTAACTGGCGCTGTCGTCTTCAGCATCTGTAACCAAAGCACTGCTATTGGAATCTGCCAGCTGGACTTTCACAGTGTCGCTGCGAATCACGTTCAACACGTCCAACAGGTAATTGACGTTAAAACCGATCTCCAGCTCATTGCCCTGATAATCGACGTTAAATGTCTCTTCTGCTTCTTCTTGCTCAGGGTTATTCGCCACGGTGGTCAAACTACCGTTCTCTAACCGCAACCGCACGCCGCGGTATTTTTCATTAGACAGAATCGCGACCCGACCAAAACACTGACGTGCTTCCGCCTTGTCACACAATACCGTTCTATCACCATTCTTCGGCAGCACCCGCTCATAATCCGGAAATTTGCCATCGATCAGTTTCGAGGTAAAACGCAGATCCGCGCTTTCTACTCGAATATGGTTATTGCTGAGCGCCAGCGCGATTTCAGCATCCACATCATTGAACAGCTTGGCCAACTCCAATACGCCTTTGCGCGGCACAATGGCCTGGAACGGCTTTTCCACTTCACACTGGATTTCAGCTTTGCACAAAGCCAAGCGATGACCATCAGTAGCCACGGCACGTAGCAGGTTAGTGGAGACTTCGAACAACATGCCGTTCAAATAAAAACGCACATCCTGTTGCGCCATCGCGAAACCGGTGCGATCGATCACCGCTTTCAGATAACCCTGGTTGATACTGAAATTGACCAAACCAGTGGCATCTTCCAGATTTGGGAATTCGTTAGCGGGGAGAGTAACGAGGCTGAATTTGCTGCGGCCAGCTTTGATCAGCAGTTTCTGAT
>DATLII010000643.1:0-5261 GCA_035539495.1 Dongiaceae bacterium | reverse complement strand
ATGCTGGAAGGTTTCGTTTAACGCACTGTTGTTGAGTTTGACCTTCTTCTGCGACTGGTGAAAGCCGTCCGCTTCTTTCAGATAACTTTCAGCCGTGGTATTCGACTGCAGAATATTGCCATGCCGGTCCAGCGTGAAAATTCCGATGGAGCGTTTGGATATCGAATCGGCGTAAATCTGCCGTTCCGAATCCAGTTGCCGCAGTTGTAATCCCAGCGACACGGATTGCTCCAGATGGGGAATCAGCAGACGCAGGAACGCCTTCTCTTCTTCGAGGAAGTCGCCCTGGGATTTCTCCCGGGTAAAACGCACCGAGATACGGGAATTCTTTTCATACAGCCAGTCGATGCCGGCGATGTAGTAAATACCGAACGGCTCCAAGAACATGCGGTAGTAATCGCTGTTCAGCAGTTGGGCGCGTGGCGTGTGTTCATCCAGCGTCACGACTTCCTTCAAGGGCAGATTGATCAGTGGGTCGCGCACGTACAGGCTGGTATAGGAACCCTCTTCGTTGCCAAAGGTGGCGATATCGGCGTCGTCACCACTGGTGTATATCAAACCGGCGTCGGCAGTAGTGGGTGGCCGCACAATCAGCGACGCATGCTGCAGATTCAGCAGCTTTTTGAGCTGGGTGAGGAAGTGCTTGTTGGTGGACTGCGACGAGGCAGCGGCGCCATACAATGCGCAAAGCAGATCCGACAGCGCCGCATTGTCGATGTTGAGTGGCATGGGTGTCCCGGTACGCAGAGATTCTTATTATCGATGGGGAAAATACTACTCCAAAACGGTGCGACACAACAACGCGGCACGTCTCGGTAGCGTGAATTGGGATGCGATGGGGATGTGGTTGGGACGGCATTTGAGCCCAGGCCACGGTTCGCACGGGGCCTGGGCTGTGTTGTCGAGCGACGTGTCAGGCCTTGCGGGCGCGGGCCATTTCCATGGCCACGTCCTCGATCAGGTCTTCCTGGCCGCCGATGGCTTTGCGCCGCGCCATTTCCAGCAGTATGTCCTGGGACGGTACGCCGTATTTGGCACCCGCGCGTTTTGCGAACAGCAGGAATGATGAATACACGCCGGCATAACCCAAGGTGAGTGAATCGCGATCGACCCGCACGATGTGATCCATCATGGGCACGATTTTTTCTTCGGCAACGTTCATCAGCTTGAATATATTCACGCCAGTGACGGCACCCATGCGATCCATTACTGCGGCGAAAATTTCCAGCGGTGTGTTGCCAGCGCCGGCGCCGAGACCTGCGGCGGAGCCGTCGATGCGGTTCGCACCCGCTGCGACTGCTGCCATTGAATTGGCTACACCCAATCCCAGGTTGTGGTGGCCGTGGAAACCCAGTTCGGTTTCCGGTTTCAGTTTGGCGCGCAGCAGTGTGATGCGCTCGGTGACATCGTGCGGCATCATGTAGCCGGCGGAATCGGTGCAGTAGATGCAGTTGGCGCCGTAGGATTCCATCAGCAGCGCCTGTTGCAGCAGATCTTCCGCGCTGATCATGTGCGCCATCATCAGGAAGCCCACGGTGTCCAGGCCCATTTTGCGGGCCAGGCCGATGTGCTGTTCGGACACGTCGGCTTCCGTGCAATGGGTAGCTACGCGAATCGTGGTGACGCCGCAGTTCGCCGCCATCTTCAAATGATCGACGGTGCCGATGCCCGGCAGCAGTAGTGCAGACACTTTGGATTTTTTCAGTTTCGGAATGACGGCATCCAGATACGCTTCGTCAGACGCTGCCGGAAAACCGTAGTTTACTGAAGCGCCGCCCAGGCCGTCGCCGTGGGTGATTTCGATCAGCGGCACGCCGGCTTCGTCCAGCGCGGTGGCGACATCATCTGGTCGATGGAAATCTGGTGGCGTTTGGGGTGCATGCCGTCGCGCAGGCACATGTCGTGCAGTGTGACTTTTTTTCCTTGCAGATTCATGTTCGATTCTCCCGTGCGATTACCGGATAGCGCCTTTGGCGATTGCTTCCGCGTACAGTTCTGCGGTGCGCAGGGCAGCGGCGGTCATGATGTCGAGGTTGCCGGAATATTTGGGCAGGAAATCCCCCAGGCCTTCCACATTGAGGAAGATGGAGACACGATTGCCGTCGAACACCGGATCGTTAGTGAGCTTGTAGCCGGGCACGTATTTCTGCACGTCTTCCACCATGGCGTGAATGGATTCGACGATGCGTTTCTGGTCCGGTGCGTCTTTGGTGAGGCAGTGCACAGTGTCGCGCATGATCAGCGGTGGTTCGGCCGGATTGACGATGATGATGGCCTTGCCTTTTTTCGCGCCGCCGATTTTTTCGATGGCGCCGGCGGTGGTGCGGGTAAATTCGTCGATATTTTTACGGGTGCCGGGGCCGACGGATTTTGACGCGACTGTTGCAACGATTTCGCCATATTCCACGGGTTGGATGCGGCTAACGGCGTAGACCATGGGGATGGTGGCTTGGCCGCCGCAGGTGACCATGTTGACGTTGTCCTTGCGGCCTTCTTTGAGCAGGTCCACCAGGTTGACGGGAGGAATGCAATAGGGGCCGATGGCGGCGGGTGTGAGGTCGATCATGATCGCGCCTTGTTCGTTGACCTTGCGCGAGTTCTCGGCGTGCACGTAGGCGGAGGTGGCGTCAAACACGATCTGGATGCCGTCGGCTTTCATGTGTGGTACCAGGCCGTCGACACCGCTGGTGGACACTTTCATACCGAAGTCGCGGGCGCGTTTGATGCCCTCGGATTCTTCGATGCCCACCATCCAAACAGGTTCGATCCATTGGCTGCGCTTGGCTTTCATCAGCAGGTCGGTGCCGATATTGCCGGGGCCGATGATGGCGGCCCGTAGTTTGTTGGTCATGGTTGTGTCCTTCTTGCTTTCAATTGAATTCGGTTTTTCGAGTGAATTCTTGTGGTGCGTGGCAGGCGCCGCGGTGGTGATTGAATCCGGACACGGACTGGGCGTCCCCCCCGATGAATCCGTCCCTGGAGGCTTCTCTGCAGCATCCATGCTGCAGAGAGTCCGGCTTCAATCACCACCGCGTCACCTGCTCCGGGCAGCGTGCTATTCGTCTGTTAAACGAATCTAACAGTGGCGCTGCCGAGACCTTCGATTTCTGCATGCATTTCATCGCCAGGCACCACGGGTTCCAGCGGTACCAGCGAGCCTGACAAAATCACTTCACCTGTTTTGAACGGAATGCCGAATTCGCCCAGCGTGTTGGCGAGCCAAGCTACTGCCGTGAGCGGGTTGCCTTGCACCGCGGAGCCTTTTCCACTGCTGAGCGGTTTGCCGTTTTTGAATACGTTGACGGTGAGGTTCGGTAGATCCAGACCGCGGGGATCGATGCGCTCGTTTCCCAATACGTATACACCGCAGGACGCGTTGTCGGCGATGGTGTCCTGGATTTTGATTTTCCAGGCGTGGATGCGGGAATCCACGATCTCGAAACAGGTCATGACGCTTTCGGTGGCGTTAAGTACATCTGCTTCGGTGACGCCGGGGCCTTTCAGATCGGATTTCAGCAGAAACGCAATTTCAGCTTCGGCGCGGGGCTGGATCAGGGTGCCGGCGATTTTTACCGCGCTGTCGTTGGCAACAGTCATGGCAGAGGTGAGGAAGCCGAAGTCGGGTTGGAATACGCCCAGCATGTCCTGCACGGCCTTTGAGGTGACGCCGATTTTTTTGCCGACGACAGTTTCGCCATCTTTTAGCCGGTGTTGCAGCATGGCGTTGGAAATGTGGTAGGCGTCTTCGATTTCGATATTGGGCACGCGCTCGATCAGCGGCTGTAACGTAGTACCGCTGCGCAGTGCGTCGTAGAGTTCTTTGCCCAGTTGTTGCCGTTGCGCGTCTGACAAACTCATGCAGCTTTGCTCCGCAGGAATTCCACGCAGCGGCGGTTGAACAGGTCGGCGTGTTCGATCATTACCCAATGGCCGCACTGGCTCAGGGTAATGACTTGAGCGTCGGGGCAGTGGGTGACAAGGGTTTCTGCGCCGCTGATGGGGCAGAAGCGGTCTTGCGCGCCCCAGAAGCCCAGTACGGGGCTTTGGATTTCATTCAGGCGCGCTGTCAGGTTCGGGATCACCATGCGTTTGAACACGGCGGGGTTTTGGGTGCTCAGAATGCGGAAGCGTTCTTCGATCAATTCGTCGGTGATGTGTTTCGGATCGTGCACGATCAGTTGCAACACCTGCTTCAGGTAAGCCGGTGTGAATTCGGGCGAGCCCAGTGGCACTTTGGTCATGGCCTGGATGCCGGGCATTTTCTGGAAGTAGGTGATCTGATCTTCCAGGCCGCCGCAGCCCATCAGAATCAGATGGGAAACGCGCTGGGGCTGCGTCAGTGCAACACCGAGTGACACGGCACCACCGAGAGAATTGCCGACTAGAGCGAAGCGGGCGAGATCCAATTGGTCAGCGAATTCGGTGACGACATCCGTAAAAAAATCCAGGGTGTAATCACGATCAGGCTTGTCGCTGTCGCCGAAACCGGGCAGATCGGGAATGATGACGTGGAAGCCCTGGTCGGCAAAATACTGCGCGTTGTAGCGGAAGTTGAGCCAGCCGCTGGCGCCGGGGCCGCTGCCCTGTAAAAACAGGATGGGTGAGCCGGTGGAGGAACCCAGTTCGGTGTAATGCAGACGCACGTTCTGACCCGATAGCTGCGCATATTGGCTGGCGGGTTTGACGGGTGGATTCATCGGGTTCCTCCTTGTGTTGTTATTGTGGTTGTGGCGTGTAAATTTTTATCGAACTACTTTTCTAAGCAGCTTTATACTGAGCCGTTTTACTGTACCACCGCCGGATTGAACGCGATTGGCCCACCCAACATGGCACGATGGGAGTGAGGCTGCCGCCCATCGATATCAGTAACACCCAACTCTTGCCCCGCTTCGGCGCCAATCAGTGCCAGGCCGGATTTTTCCATCAAGGTTGAGCTGCGATAAAGCGCATCGATAACGCGGCCGGTGAATTCCGGCGACTCCGCCATTTCCAGAAACGGCGCGTACTGATCCGGATTTGCCGCCGCAGCCAATTGCAAGCGTTCGGTGTTGAGTACGCCCATCCAGATTGACAGGCAGGCCACGTTGAACGGCTTCAGGTCGTGGGCCATGTCCCACACCATTTTGTCGTTGCCGGCTTTCTGCGCGCCGTAGGCGGGGCCGTGCATGTAGCAGGCGGCGCCGGGTGAGCTGGTATTCACGATCAAACCGCGCTTTTGTGCCGTCATGATTTTCGCGGCATGCCAGCTGGCCAAATAGCTG
>DATLII010000642.1:0-5494 GCA_035539495.1 Dongiaceae bacterium | reverse complement strand
CCGATGAACCAGGAATTGTTCGATGTCTTTCTGACTGGCCGCCTGCTGGACGGACACAATCGCAGGGAAGTGATCGTGAATCTGGCCCAGCTCACCGGCAGCAGCCTACCCCAGGCCACCGCGCTGCTGGACGGCGCTGTGCGCATGAAAACCAGTGTGGACCAGACCACCGCGGGCCATTACCACGAAATACTGGAGGAAACCGGGGCCGAGGCGGCGGTGCAGGCCTGCATGCAGTTCAGTGATGAGGTGGTGGCAGTACCGGTGCCAGCCGAGCCGCCGCAGCCCCCGCCCGCTGATGCCTGGGTGGAATTCGAGTTGCCCGAGGAAGAACCGGCCCTGACGCCGGCAGCCCTGACCCGAACCGAAACCCTGCATGCCGCGCCAGCCAGCGAATCGTTTGCCGATGTGGTGGACGTCATCACAGACGACGCGACCCAGATCACCCCGGAATTGACGCCAGCTTACCCTCAAGCATTGAACGGCCTGGAATCTGACAGTTTGGAATCAGACATCCTGGAATCAAACAGCGAGGAGCCGGATGTCACCGAACTGGTCGACGCCACCGAACCGTTCTACGAACCCCCTCCCGTATTTCCGCGCCAGCGCAGTTGGGCGGCCCGGTTGGCGGTCCCGATGCTGGCCATCCTGATCGGCGTTTTGGTTGTGGCCGTGCTCTGGTTGTGGCCGCGCGCCCAGCCGCCGGGCACCCATCAGGCCGCCGTGGGAGAGATCCTCAATCTGGCGCAGCCCTATCAGCAGCAGGTGGACAGCTTCTGGCAGCAGCACGGTCGGCCGCCGGTCAATCTGACGGAGCTGGGACAAAAGGAACCGCCCATCCTGGGGGATCGGGGCAGCCTTACGTTGGGAGCGGAAGGTCGCTTGCTGATCATCTTCTCGGCTGCCGCAGGTACAATCGCCGGCACCACGCTGGAGCTGATCCCCCACACGGCCGACGCCGGCATCGAATGGCAATGTGGCGGCGGCACCTTGCCCGCATCAGAGCGCCCGGCGGAATGCCGATAGATTGCTATACTGCAATGAAATCAATCAGCTGGTGACGTTATGAGAGCTTTGATTTCCTTAGCTGCCGGCGCCCTGTTGCTGGGTGCCTCCCCCGCGTTAATGGCTCAGCAGGATCGTACTGGTAGCCTGTACCTGGGTGCGCTGTTTCAGAAAATCGCCCTGGACAGCGACGGTCTCTACGACGACCTGCAGCTAGACGACACGGACTCCGACTACACGATTTATGGTGGTATCCGCTTCAGTCCCAAATTCGCGCTGGAATTCGATTACGCTCGCTTAGGTGAGTTCGCCTATCAGGGCGGCAAGGTGGATTACACCGGTGGCCAGTTTGCGGGCCTGATCATTGCGCCGGTGGATTCGGAGCTGGAGCTGTTCGCCCGCGGTGGTGTGGGCCTGGTGGATGTGGATCAGTCGCAGCCGGATTTTGAAGACACCAGTACCGCGTTCTCACTGGGCGTGGGCGCCGACTGGACGCCGCGCCAACTGGGCGGTTTCACGTTGCGGGCGCAAATCGCCACCCGTTGGTTGCGAGTGGAGCCCCGCGATGCCCAGGCCGGTGATCCGTCGCAACGGTACGATCAGGGTCTGTATGAATACGGGATTGGGGTGGCGTACAATTTTTGACGCCGGTTGTTGAGGCTGCCTGTTGATCGGCAGCCTTGTGTGGAAGGCGTTACTGCTTATTCAGCTCCGTTTCTTGCCCGCATTCTTGTTCCCGCCACCCATTTTTTTGCCGGCTCCTGCAGGTCTGGGTCGGGGGCTGCCACCGGGTTTGCCACCCAGTTTGCCGCCACTGGGTTTTCTCTCACTGGGCTTTCTTTCACTGAACGTTCTTTCGCTGGTTTTTTTTGCGCTGTGCTTTCTTTCGCTGGTTCTGCCTTCGCCGGGCTTTTCACCGCGAGGCTTCTCATTGCGAGGTTTCTCACTACGTGATTGGTCGCCACGTGATTGGCCACCGCGGGCTTTTCCGCCACCGGGTTTGCCATCGAATTTTCCTTCACTGAATCTGCCGCCTGCGCGCGGACGCTTTGCCGCAGCCGGGCGTTCTTCTCGTGGTGAGCGTTTCGGCGCGGGCGCGCTGCCTTCTACTTTTTCCGCCCGATACTGACGCCAGAATTCCCCCAGCAGCACACCGGCTGCCACGCTGACGTTCAGGCTTTCCACCCAGCCGGTGCCGGGAATGGCAATGCGACTGTCTGCTACTTGCAGTACAGCCTTGCTGACACCGCCCTGTTCCTCGCCCAGCACCAGCACCAGACGTTCCGGCAGCGGAGTGGCGCCGTACACGGAATGTTTTTCGTGGCTGGACGTAACCAACACGCTGAATGCATTTTTCTTCAGCAGATGCAGGGTTTTCACCAGATGCTCGGTGCCCACGACCATCACATGGGTGGCACCGCCTTCGGCCGTGCGTGTGGCGGAACCGGAACGCAGCGCCTGCGGATTCTGGGTCAGAATCGCGGACACACCGAAGTGGGCCGCCACCCGCATGATCGCGCCCAGGTTGTGGGGATTGGCCACGCCGTCCAACGCCAGCGCGCACACCGGCTTGCCGGGAGGCAACGTGGCCAGCCAGGCTTCCGGCGTGAATAGCGGCAGTTCCTCCACCAGCAGACAGATGCCTTCGTGGTGCGACGAGTCGGTCACCCGTTCCAGTTCGGGTTCGTCCGCCAGATGGTAGGCACGTTTTTCCTGGGCCAGGAATTTCATCAGCGGGCCGAACGTGATTTTCGCCGCTTCCTCGGTGAGCCAGGCGCGGATAATGCGATCGGGAAAGCGTTGGTAGAAACTCTGGCAGGCATTGATGCCGTAGATTTTGCGTTCGGCTTTGGGCTTGGACATGGCGGGGATTTTCCGACTGGCTGAAAACTGCCAAGTCTATCACAGACCGGCGGGCGACACGGCCGGTGTCATGGGAGGCTGATACACTGAAACTAACAGCCTGGAAAGCAATGTATTAACGCCACAATGCTCAAGCACAACGTAGTTCCAACGTAAGGAGGACATCTCAATGCCCCTGCTGTTCGGCTTATCGATCCTGGTGCAGATTCTGCTGGTGATTCATATCCTGAAAACCGGCCGCAACAACTACTGGATCTATCTGGTGATCTTCGCGCCCCTGATTGGCAGCGTGGCGTATCTGATCGTCGAATTGCTGCCGGAATTTTTTGGCACCCGCACCGGACGCCGCCTGAGCAAGAATCTGGACACCGCGATCAACCCGCACCGCAAACTGAAAAAAGCCGCGCGCAATCTGGAAATTGCCGACACGGTGGAGAACGCACGCCGGCTGGCGCAGGAATGCCTGGACAGCGGCCGTTTTGACGATGCCCGCGATCTGTTCCGCAAAGGCATGAGCGGTTTGTACCGCGACGATCCCAATCTGATGCTGGGGCTGGCCCAGAGCCTGTTCGGTCTGCAGGACTATGTTCAGGTAAAACAGACGCTGGATGAGCTGAAGGAAAAAAATCCCGATTACCGCAATGCGGACGCTCACTTGTTGTATGCGCGTGCGCTGGAGCAATTGGGTGACATCGCTGGCGCGCAACATGAATACGAAGTACTGGCAGACTATTATCCAGGACCGGAACCCGCAGTACGGCTGGGTCTGTTGCTACAGAAACGGGGACAGGAATCCGCGGCGCGGGAACGCTTCGCCCGCGTGCTGACGCTGGCAGAAAATTCCGGTCGCAATTATCGCGATTTTCACAAGGAATGGATCAGCATCGCCAAGCGCGAGATGCAATGATTCGCGAATGAAGTGACCTGCGCTGGCGGAGTGCAGGATCCGCCAGCATCTGTCTTTCAACGCGCCGGTTGATTCTGCACGGATTCCGCCGCTACCACTCTTAACCGTTCCGCAGGGTCGAAACGTTCATTGCGCTGTGCTTCCAGCATGGCGTGCGCATCCGCCTGCGCCAATCCGGATTGATCCAGCAGACGCGCCCGTTCCTGCAACCAGGATTGCACTCGCGCATCCCAGGCTTGCCGCTCCCGCGCCAATTGTTGCAATCGCTCGGCGGCTTCGGGGCCAGCCAGGGTGATGAGTTGTGATTGCAGATCATTTTCCGATGTGATGTCACCGCTGCTTGTGGAGGTAAGCACCATCACTTGCTGCAAGCGAATGGCATCGTTGCGCGTCCGCTGTTGATCGTCCGGCAATGCATTATCCAATTGCGCCAGCTGCTGAGTCTTGGTGTGCGCATCCATTTCGGTGTTGGTGACGATTTCCAGTCGCGCCAGCATGTCGGCGTTGTAAGCATCTTCATCCTGAAAAAACGCATCGGCTTCCGTCGGCGAGAAATGACGCTGACGTGCTGCATGGTCCAACGCCATCTGCGTGCGAATCAAGGCAAGGTCGGGTTGCGTGCCGGGTTGGAGTTGCGCGGACTGGATGTCACTCAATTCGGTTTGATAGGCCAGATACTGCTGCAATAGCTGTTCGCCTTCCTCCGCTGCGGTGGCCGGCAGGTGATACTGCAGATAAGCACGAATGCGCTGCACGATGTTGTCCTGCGATTCTCTTCCATTGAGCGAAAGAAAATAATCAAACAGATTGCGCACCGCGACATCCACTATCAGATGACCATTGTCATCCGCGCGCAGGTTGTCTTCCACGGCAGTGTCTTGCAGATAGGCAGGTAGATTTTCCAGCCCGGTAACAAAAACCGGCAGTGTACTTGCTGCATTAGAAGCCGTAGGGGTTGCCGCATCAGCAACGAAAGTCGCGTCGGGCTCCGCAGCGATGCGAGAGTGATCGGGCTGCTGAAATGGCAACCCGATCACCCATACCGCTACTACTGCCGGCGCAAGCAGGATCAGAATACGGTGGATTCTGATTTTATTGCACAGGTTCCCTCTGTAGTCCGGTCGGGGCATGAGATCAAAGAGTCCTCAGCAAAAAATTCAAAGGACTATATTCTAAAGACCCATGGTCTTCAGCCGATTGGCATGCTGCTTCCACACTGTTTTGGGATTGACGGAGCCGCTGTCCACCAGACCAAACACATGGTTCACTTCATCAAAATGATTCATGCGGTAATCATCGCGAATCACCTGCCCTAAATGCGATTCACACTGGCCCACCACGGAATCCGATTTCTCCGCCACGCCGGTGACTTTTTTGCTGATGGAACGGTTGATGCTGTCGAGAATGGTGTTGTAGCTGGTGGGATCCAGGAAGTTGGTATTGATGGCGCTGCCGGTCCAGGAAAAATAATGTATGCCATTCACCAGCGCCTCGCCCTGGCCGCACCGTGTTGCCGGTACTGCAGCGGGGTAGCGAGTATTGAAGCTGGCCATGCCATCCAGACTGATTTCCTTGATGGTTTCCAACGGATCCTGTGGCAGGTTGTCACCGGACGACAGAAAGCCGATCAAAATGCCGATAGCGCCGCCAATTTCCTGCACGGCCCAATCGATAAAGTCGCCGGCCAGTCCCAGTTTATTGGAGGTGTCGGTATACAGC
>DATLII010000641.1:0-4921 GCA_035539495.1 Dongiaceae bacterium | reverse complement strand
ACGCTGCCCCGCGACAGCATCCACCGGGAAAAACGCTACTTCCGCCAGATCGCCCGCTTTTGATTCAGACGCCCGCTTTCGATTCAAACGAAAGTTATTCATCCATTTCCTGATTCTTGCCGCCTGGCTGTTTTTTTAGCCTGCTCCAAGGCGCAGGCGTCAGGCATTTGCTACACCTAAGTAACAGCCTCCGTTCCGGATTCCCATGAGCAGCAAACGTCCAGCCGACATGCGCACCTTGCCGGTGACCGATCCCGCGTTGCAGCGGGAAGTCAGCAGCGTGCTGCGTGATGGTTTCCGTTTCCTGCGTTTTCCAGAGTTCCTGGAGCCTTACTTCATTCAACAATACCGGTTGTTGGCCCTGAACAATCTGATGGCCAACACCGCTTATCTGGTCGTGATGTACCTGATCTTGGGGGCGCTGGCCTTTGGTCAGTATTCGAAGGAGCAGTTGGGCCTGTTTCCCATCGGCTATGTGGCCGCGGGCGCCAGCCTGAGTTGCACGCTGGGCCTGATCCGCGTACAACGGCTGGATCGCTGGTTCCATGTTTATACGGGCATCAGCTCTGTTGTGGCCCTGAGTGCGTTGATGACGACAGCAACGTCGGCCGAACAGCCCATCCTCGTCAGCGCCCATGCGACAGCCATTTATTCCCTGATGATCGTGTACGCCATGTCGAAGATGCGCTTCTACATGGGCGTGATCGCGTGCATGGTCGCCGGCGGGCTGCACCTGCTGCTGGTGAAGTTGTTCGACCTGCCATTTTCCTTCAAGGACTTCCAGGCGTATTTCATCGCCGCCAATATGATCGGGATGGGCATCGCCTACCTGATCGAACACCGGGAGCGGGTGATGTTCCTGCAGGCCCTGCTGCTGGATATCGATAAAGCGCAACAGGATCTGCTGTACGCCAATCTGGAAAAACTGTCGCGGGAAGACCCGCTCACCGGGCTGGCCAACCGGCGCTATTTCGATGAACGCCTGACCCTGGAATGGAGCCGCTGTCAGCGCGAGAAATTGCCGCTGTCGGTTATCCTGCTGGATATCGACTTCTTCAAACAGTACAACGATCTGTATGGCCATCAGGCCGGCGACCATTGCCTGGCGCTGATTGCGCGCGCCCTGCGCAAGGAGGCAAGCCGGCCGGCAGAATTGGTGGGGCGCTACGGCGGCGAGGAATTCATCATTCTTTACCCCAACGTCGACGCGCAGCAGATCCGCAATACGCTGGTGCGTATTCAGCAGCGCATTCTGACCCAGGCTATTCCACACGAAGGTTCTCGCATCGCCAAGGTGATCACCGCCAGTCTGGGTGCCGCCACCGCCTATCCGGTGCGTAGCCTGCATCCGGAGAAGCTGGTTTCGGCTGCGGACCAGATGTTGTACAAATCGAAAGAGGCGGGGCGCAACTGCTGGTTCAACACGCAAATATCGCACGAAGAACCGCAGCAGCAGGACCTGATCAATCTCTCGTGAACGATCTTTTCCTGAGCAATCTTTCGCGAAGCCGGCGCCAGCGGTATAGTGCGCACGGGCAACCCGCCACGTCTATTTCAGTTTGTTTTGTTCGAGACCTCCTTTAATTCGAGACACTCATGCGCAAGTTCACGGTCCTGGCGATAGCGGCACTCGCTGCGATCCTTTTGCTGTTCTGGTTGCCCGCCAAGGTTCATAACGGCGACACTTCTGGAGAAGTCGGGGCACCGTCATCCGACACGACGGACAGCGCCGCGACGCCCGGTGAGCGCGTGATATTGCTGCAGGACATTCCGATTCGGGTCAGCGCCGCTGGCGATCTGGTACCCGACACCCACATCAAGCAGCTGTTCGACCATTTCACTGCCGAGCACACCGAAGAAGCGGTGGACGGCTGGAAGCAGACCATCCTGCAACAATTCGCGGATGAGTTGCCGGCGCCCGCTCTGGCGCAATTGCAGGATCTGCTGAACCGTTATGTGGAATTCAATCTGGCACTGCAACTGCTGCCATTGGAAGGCGCACCGGATCTGACCGGCGTGCTGCTGCGGGTGAAAGAGCTGCGGGAGCATTATTTGGGTCAGACCGCGTCCCAACAGATATATGCCGACTGGGTGGAGCTGGAGGCATTTACGCACCGCTATCTGGACATCATGACGCGCAACCGCGATCCCAATCAGTCGGAAGTGGAACTGGAGCAACTGGCGCGTGAACTGCCAGAACCGGTGCAGGAACGGGCTTTGAGCATGATCCGTCACAACGACGAGGAGATGTCGGTGCAGCGTATCGCCAAGGTGGACCCGGACGCTTATCGCCGCATGCTGCAGGAGCAAGTGGCGATCGCGCTGATCGAGACCAGTTTGCTGTTTGATGAGCCGTCGCCGGAGTTTATGGAGCGGTATGAGCAGTATGCGCAGGAGCGGCAAACCCAGATGCAGGACGGCGTGGATTTGCGCCTGCAACAGGATCAATTGAACAGCCTGCGGGAAAAGTATTTCAGCGGCAGTGACTTGCTGCGAGTGGAGACGCTGGATCGGGCGGAGGCGTTCTAAAACCACGATTTTGCGCTAGCTGGCGCCCGCCAGCCGGATCTGTCACCATGCGAAATACAACGTCGCTACCAACGGATTCCCATGCGCACCGCCCTCCGTCCGTTACGATTTTTGCTTAGCCTGCTGCCCCTTCTGTTCAGCGCCCCCTCCCTTGCCGACACGGCACAGATTCCCGGTAAATTCGTCTGGGCCGATCTGGTGACGCATGATGCCGCCACCGCACAACAGTTCTACCACGCCTGGCTGGGCTGGAATTTTCGTCCGGCCGGTGATGTGCAATTGATTACGCTGCATGACCGCACCATCGGCACCCTGCGTCAGCGCGCCACCGCACCCGACAACAAGGCCCGTCCGCGCTGGATCGGCTATGTGTCGGTGACGGCGGTGGATGCTGCCAGCAAGCGCGTTGTCGACGCAGGCGGACAGGAACTGCTGCCCCAACAGAACGACGCCCTTCACGGTGATTTCGCGCTGGTGGCCGATGCGGAGAATGCGCTGTTTGGTCTGATCAAACGCCCTGATGGCGACCCGGAGGATTATTTGGCGGAACCGGGTGAATGGATCTGGATGCAGTTGTTCACGCGCAATCCTGGCAAGGCCGCTACGTTCTATCAGCAAGTGGGAAACTACGAACTCTACCCGCTTAATGGCGACAACAATCGGCAACTGCTGGTGAAGGATGGTTATGCCCGCGCAGCGCTCAGCCGGCTACCGGATGCTCAACCGGATCTGCCACCGACGTGGCTGCCCTTTCTGCGCGTGGACAATATCGAGCAGGCCATCGTCCGTGTAAAAACGTTGGGCGGAAAGATTTTGCTGGAGCCGAATGCTTCGCGCATGGGCGGCAATGTGGCCATCATCGCCGACCCAACCGGAGCGGCTGTGGGTATTCTGGAATGGCAGGAAGATAACAGCCAGGAAAGCAAGAATGCAGAGGTGGCGCCATGATGCTGCGTCGCACTCTGTTCAGTGGCCTGCTCCTGCTTTCACTGGGAGCCTGCACGTCCGGTGGCGGCCACAGTCACAGCACCAGCGTTCATGTGGGCGTTGGCTATAGTAGTGACCCCTGGTATCACGGTGGTTACTATCATGGCTATTACCCGCCTGCAGTGGTCGTGCCGCCACCTTATCCCGGAAGACCTCCGGGCGGCTATCCACCCGGTACCCGTCCGCCGATTGATGGAAGACCTCCTATTGATGGAAGACCGCCTACCGAAGGACGACCTCCGATCGATGAACGGCCGCCCATCGAATCAAGACCACCAGTAGCGAAACCACCCATTGCCAAACCGCCGGTGGCAAGGCCACCTATCGCCAGGCCGCCCTCGATTCCCTCGCGGCCGCGCCCGATGCCCATGCGGGGTGGCGGCGGGCGTCGATAAGGTCCGACAAAAAAGCCGCCAGTGCAGGCGGCTTTTTTATTCTGGCTGGATCAAAAGGGAGTGCTCTATCCCCCATCACCAAAGCTGTTCGTACAACGTCACCATTTCGTCCACCGACGGCACCCGCGGATTGTTGCCGGGCGATCCCGAAGCCAGCGCCTGTTCTGCCATGGTGTGAGTCAGCTTGAAAAACGTTTGCCGATCGATGCCGAATGCAGCAGGTGTCGGCACTCGTAATTCTTCATTGAGCGCCACAAGTTCATTCAACAATTTGCGATTGGCGGCTTCATCGGAATCGCTGGCATTCGCAACACCCATCGCCCGCGCGCAAACTGCATAACGCTCAGTGGCGGCGGGAATGGAATAAGCCGTGACCGCGGGCAATAACATCGCATTCGACAAGCCGTGGGGCACGTGGAAAAACGCGCCGATGGGGCGACTCATTCCGTGCACCAGCGCCACCGACGCGTTGGAAAACGCAATGCCCGCCAGGGTGGCGCCCAGCATCATGGCTTCCCGCGCAGCGCGATCCTGGCCATTGTGAAAAGCGCGGCGCAGATTCGGCGCAATCAATTGCATCGCCTGCAGAGCCTGGCTGTCGGTGTAGGCATTCGCTTTCTTCGACACATACGCTTCAATCGCGTGCGTGAGCGCATCGATGCCGGTGTCGGCCGTTGTACGCGGCGGCAGACTGAGCGTGAGTTCGAAATCCACCAGCGCCGCCACCGGCAAAAATCCCATGCCCAGACACAGCATTTTTTCATCGCGTTCGTGATCAGTAATGACGGTGACGCGAGTGGCTTCGGAACCCGTGCCCGCAGTCGTCGGAATTGCTATCACCGGCAGACCTGGCTCATTAACGATACGCGGTACTTTGTAATCGCGCATACGGCCGCCGTGCTTGCCGAGAATCGCGATGGCCTTCGCGCTGTCGATGGGGCTGCCGCCGCCTAACGCGATGATGCAGTCATAATTACCCTGCTGCACTTTTTCCACGCCGGCGATGATCG
>DATLII010000640.1:0-4347 GCA_035539495.1 Dongiaceae bacterium | reverse complement strand
GCTGCGGCGCTGGCTGCAGCGATTACGCGACAGCGGCGTGCATCTGCATCCGCGCCATCGTTGGTTGGGCTGGAATGCAGGGGGTGAGCTGTTGTTTCAGACACCCTCAGGTCCACTGACCTGGCGTGCCGATGCCACTGTGCTGGCCCTGGGCGGCGGCAGCTGGCCACGGCTGGGGTCAGATGGTACCTGGGTGCCGCTGCTGCAGGAAAAAGGCATCGACGTTGCGCCCCTGCAGCCGAGCAACTGTGGTTTCCGGGTGCATTGGAGCGCCCATTTCCGCGATCGGTTTGCACGTCAGCCGGTGAAAACCGTGGCAGCGTCGGTGCAAGGCAGCGACGGGAAACTGCACCGGCACCAGGGCGAGCTGATGATCAGCGCCGACGGTTTGGAAGGTGGCCTGATGTACGCGCTGTCGGCGCCGGCGCGGAAATGCATAACGGCGCAAGGCTCGGCCACGCTGCTGCTGGATCTGTGTCCTGATCGCAGTACTGAGCAACTGGCAGCGCGATTGGCACAACCGCGGGGCTCACGTTCGCTCGCCAAGCATCTCAAAGATAAAGCCGGTATCGAGGGTGTGAAAGCGGGCTTGCTGCGGGAATTTGTCGGCGAGGATGTGTTGCAGGATTCTGCACGCTTGGCACACGCATTGAAGGCGCTGCCGATACCGCTTCAGGATACGCAACCCATGGCAGGCGCCATCAGCACTGCCGGTGGCGTTACGTTTGCGGAACTGGACACAAATCTAATGCTGACAAAAATGCCGGGGCTGTTCTGCGCCGGCGAGATGCTGGATTGGGAAGCGCCCACCGGCGGCTATTTGCTGACAGCCTGTTTTGCCAGTGGTTTTGTGGCGGGGCGAGGTGTGGTGGATTGGTTCCGCTGATCAATCGCTTTTACGGATCAGCTCCCGCACCACGCGCACTTTCCCGCCACTGCCGCGGCGACTGCCCGCACTGTTCCTTGAACGCTTTTCTGAAATTCGCCGTTTCGCTGTAACCCAATTGCCGCGCGATATTGTCGATCCGCAAATCCGTCTTTCCCAGAAAATACAGCGCTGTTTCGTGGCGAATTTCCTTCAGCAGATCGCGGAAGTTGATGCCTTCTTCATTCAGTCGCCTTCGTAATGTACGTTCCGACAAACGCAGTTTTTCCGCCACAAATCCTATCGAAGGCGACGCATCCAGATACAGCGAAATGATCTCGCGAATGCGATCGGTCAGCTGGGTGCGCGATTGCACCTGTTTCAGTTCATCCTCGCACTGCGCCAACATCACGCGCTGATTCAGCGCGTTAGCGGTACGAATCGGCCAATCCAGTTGCGACTGCGCGAAGTGCATGCTGTTGCTGTCGGCGTTGAATTCCACATCGCAATGGGTGAATTGACGATAACGTTCCCAGTGAGACGGCTGCTTGAACGTCACACTGACTTTACGCGGATGGAACGGCTGGCCTGTCAGCAACGACAGGTTGTAAGTGGTGGTGCTGATCAGCGCCTCCACCAGCGCGATATTCAATTCCGGAAATGGGGTCGAGATCTGGTATTCCGCCACCGCCTCACTGCCGGTTTCGCGCAGCGCGATATGCACCGCCGGCAGCACGATGGCAGCAAAGCGCTCGATCACATGCATGATGGTGCGCGCATCCTTGCAGGCCATGATCGCGGAGCCCAGGTTGCCGTGCGCCATCAGCGGAATGCGGGCGCCCAGTTCCAGGAAAAAGCTGCTGCGATGCGTGTGACGGTTGACGCTGCGCACCACCTCCGCCAGCGTCTCCACCTCGATGCGTTCCTGCAGCGGCAATGCTGCGGGATCGGCAATGCCAGCGGCATTGAAAATCGCAACGCTGTCCTCGTCCAGTTCTTTCAGGTACTCGTCAATGTACGCCAGGTAAATGCCATACGCGGTCGCTTTTTCCAGCACGCCCAGCCTCCACCCTTCTGAGTCATATCAATAGATTAGTCGGCCGGGCCGGAAAGTCAGCCGCCAAGACCGTGGCCGAAAATACCCCCTTTAGACCGGGTTTACAACTGTTGGGGGCAGCGGCCCCGTCCCTATACTCGACGCCATACAAGCCTGAATCCTGCAGTGTGAGGCGTGCATGTTCGGTTGGTTTTCCAAAAAAGAAGTCAGCCTGGTGGTAGATGGCAGCGCAATCTTGCCGCTGCAACACCGGGAAACGGTTTTGAATGGCGCGCTGCGCCACGGTCTGGCATTTCCCTACAGTTGCAAAGTCGGTGGCTGCGCCGCCTGCAAATGCAAGCTGGTGTCGGGCAAGGTGAAGGAACTCACCGATAAATCCTATCTGCTGAGCAAAGAAGAAATTCAGCAGAACTACATTCTGGGTTGCCAGAGCATTCCCGTATCGGACGTGGTGGTGGCGCTGCCGGTGAATCCATTGGCGCAGCAGCGCATCCGCGGCACCGTGGTACAGCAGACTGCGCTGACCCACGACATCACGGAAGTGCATCTGCAACTGGATGCACCCGTGCGCTATCGACCGGGGCAATATGCATCGGTGCAAGCACTGGGCACGGCTATTCCAGCGCGCTGCTATTCCTTCGCTCACGCCTGCGGTGGCGACGGGCAACGCGAGATCAGCTTCTTCGTGCGCGCGGTTCCCAACGGCCGCATGTCGCATTGGTTGATGAGTGCGGATGCGTTGCAGCAGCCAGTGGAATTGCACGCGGCGCTCGGGGACTTCTATCTGCGCGAAGATGTAGGAAGCAATGTTCCGCAGAACAAATCACGCGATCTGCTCTGCGTTGCTGGTGGCAGCGGTCTGGCGCCCCTGATCGCACTGCTGGAAGGCGCATTGGGCACCGATGCCGACCGCCGCAATGTGTATCTGCTGATGGGCGCGCGCTCCCAACACGATTTGTATTACCTGGATCAGATCCGTGCACTGCAGCAGCAATGGCGCGGTCGGTTTGAATTCATTCCTGTGTTGTCGGAAGAACCGGCCGACAGCGACTGGACCGGCCAACGGGGCTGGGTAACCGACGCCATCACCGCAACGAATACGCAGAATGCGCAGGGCTACCTGTGCGGGCCGCCACCCATGATCGACGCCGCGATAACGCGCATGACCACATTGGGCGTGCCACGGGAACAGATTTTCTTTGACAAATTTTCCGATCAATCACAAGCCGGGAAAACAACAACTCCATAATCGAGGGCTGCACGATGTTTCGCTATTTTCGTTTTTATATCGCTCCGCTCACCATCATGGCCATTTCGGTAGGCATGCTGTTTGGACATCAATGGTTGTGGCTGCCGGCGTTTGTGTATATCGCCGCCATCGCCAGCCTGGATCAGATGTTTCCGCATGACGAAGAAGAAAAGCCCTACGGCAATGCGTTTCTTATGGATCTGGCGCTGTATCTGTCCACCCCAGCGTCGATCATGTTGTACTTCGCACTGTTCTGGGCGGCCGGCAGCGGCACGCAGGACGCGCTGGGCGCTGGTGCATTTCTTCAAAATCTCACCGGCATTGATGTAGTCGCAGCACGCAACGACACCGCCTGGTACCACTTTGTGCTGATGTTCCTTGCGATCGCTTTACCCGCTACCGGCGCTGGCGGCTTGGCCGGCCACGAACTGACTCACCGTACATCACGCCCGTTCGATTTGTGGCTGGGCCGCATCACCATGGCGTTCAACTGGGGCATCGCCTTTCCCATCGAGCATGTGTACGGTCATCACACCTATGTCGGCACAGCGAAAGATCCCGCCACTGCTGCGCGCGGCGATTCCGTCTACGCTCATCTGCCCAAAGCGCTGTATCGCACGGTCGTGAATGCCTGGGAAATTGAATCGGCTCGATTGGATAAAATCGGCGCGCATTTTCTGTCGCCGAAAAATGTGCTGCTGCGCATGGGTGCCGTTGCGCTGAGCACGACATTGTTCGCCTATTACTGCGCCGGCTGGACCGGTGTGCTGTTCCACCTGATCGTGTGCATCTCCACCAAGTTGGCACTGGAAGTGTTGAACTATGTCGAACATTACGGCCTGATTCGCGTGCCCAGCGAGCCGGTGCAACCGCGCCATTCCTGGAATTGCAATCATGTGGTGAGCGGCGTGTTCACTTACAACCTGACCCGTCACAGTCATCATCATGCCGATGCACAAGTGCCCTACCAGGATTTGCGTGCGCATGCGGAACAACCGGAAATGCCCGGAGGTTTGATGACGGCGTACCTGTCCACATTAGTGCCGTCACTGTGGCGCAAAACCATCGCACCGAAGCTGTTGGAATGGGATAGCACTCAAGCCGACAAACGTGAATATGCGCTGATTCGCGAGGCGAACCTGAATAGCCAATGGCCGGAACTGCAGCAGAGCGTGG
>DATLII010000639.1:0-6075 GCA_035539495.1 Dongiaceae bacterium | reverse complement strand
ATGTCGTACGGTTTGGGTGGCGACCTGCATTTCGGCTCGTTCCAGGTGGGCGCCGAGTGGATGATGGCGCAAGACAAAACCGACTATGAACTGAAATTGGCAACCATCTCTGCCGCCTGGCGCTTCTGATCCCGCTCGCGCGGATGGCCCTGGCTGTCCGCGCCTGCTGATACCTGCCCGCACAAATACTTTTCTTGTTAAAAAGTTTCACCATCGGCAGCGCTATTCGCGCTATCCAGCCCCCCGGCCATTCAGGCAAAATTCATTTCCAACCGGTACAATGTCTCCGCATCCCCATGTGACGCAGGAAATGGGTGCACGATGCCTCAGCAGCAAACGCTTACCACACCCGCCAGACTGGAGCAGCGCCTCGCGCCGATCCTGGATCTGCTGCAGAAGCAGCAGGTGGTGCAGGCTGTCACCCAGCGTCAAGCCCAACCCCGTGCCGAACTGATCGAGAACCTGCTGCATCGCCAGCAGGAAGTGGAATTGCGTCGTAGTCTGGCCAAGCTCAACGGTCCAGATGCCGCCCACCTGTTGCAGATGCTCGCCACTGATCACCGCTTGCTGGTGTGGAGCGAATTGCCGGTGCGCACTGCCGGGCAGGCGCTGATCGAATTGCCGGAAGCAGTGGCGGAAGGTCTGGTGGAGCGCACCCCCGCCGATCGGCTGGATGCGATTCTGCGCGGGCTGGACGCGGATGAACTGGCGGAAATCGCGGAATACCTGCCCCGCGCGGTGCTGGAACAAGCCAAGGCGCTTTTGCAGGCCAACGACCGCAGCTGGCTCGAAAGCAGCCTGAAATATCCCGAAGACAGCGTCGGCGAGATCATGAGCCGCGACAGCCTGATCGTGTCGGATGACATCAGCGTCAACACCGCCATCGACCGGGTGCGCTCCGCTGCCGAGCTGCCATCGCAGACGGATAAATTATTCGTAGTCGATCGCCACAAACATCTGGTGGGCGTGGTGCCCTTGATCGCCCTGATGCGTCATGACGGCGAGAGCGCCATCAGTTCCATCATGGATCGGGACCCGGTGACCTTCCTGCCGGAAGACGACGCCGAAGAAGCCGGCCAGGCGTTCGAACGGTACGACCTGATTTCCGCCCCGGTGATCGACGACCGTCGCAAGGTGGTGGGCCGGCTCACGGTAGAAGCGGTGATGGACTATTTACGGGCCCGGGCCGAGAACCTGGCACTGGCAAAGGAAGGTTTGAGCGCCGACACCGACCTGCTGGGTCCGGTCTGGCAAGGCGCCCGGGAGCGTTGGCCCTGGCTCTGTATCAATCTGATGACCGCCTTCCTGGCCACCCGTTTCATCAGCCTGTTTGAAGGCACCATCCAGCAACTGGTAGCCCTGGCCACTCTGATGCCCATCGTCGCCAGTGTGGGGGGCAATACTGGCAACCAGACCTCCGCCCTGCTGATCCGCGGTCTGGCCCTGGACCAGGTGCACCGGGATACCCTGTCCTTCATCTATCGCAAGGAAGTCACCATCGGCCTGATCAATGGCCTGTTGTGGGGGGCGGTGCTGGGGTTGTTTGCTTGGGGGCTGTACCACAACTGGTTGCTGGGGGTGGTGATGATGAGCGCCGTGACCCTGAACCTGATATTGGCAGCATTGATAGGGATATCAGTGCCGCTACTGTTGGACCGCTTCGACCGCGACCCCGCCATGGGTTCGTCGGTGGTGCTCACCTTTGCCACTGACAGCATGGGCTTTTTCATCTTCCTGGGGCTGGCGACGCTGACCCTGACTTGATACCAACATGACTGAGAAGTTCTGAAACCTATGTCTCCTTTAAAGGGTTGGTCTAGGCTTTAGAAATAGTCCCCGATTAACTGAACGACAGGCCTCCGGATGAAACATTCAGTTCCGCTGCACCTTTGTTCCGCCCTGCTGGCTGCTGCCCTGGGCTTCACCGCCACCGTTAGCCGCGCCGACAGTTTCGACGACGCGGTTACCCAATACCTGAAAGGCTTTGAGCATTGCAAGGAAGCGAAAGCGCACCTGAGCGCCGGCCGTATGGATGCCGCCAAGGCCAGCCTGAAGCAGTATCAAAAGCTGCTGGATGAAGCGAGCGGCATTAATCGTGACATCCTCACCACCAGCAAGCGCGGTATGGACGGCAACCTGAAATACTGCCAGCGGGTATCCCGTGACGTGGAAGTGGAAGCCGGTATGCCGGTGATGAACCAGGCGCTGGCCGCCTGCGACAGCGCACAACAGGCACTGCAGGATGACAAGCCGGACGTGGCCCGTTCGCAACTGGACCAGTTCCGCAGCCTGAAGGCGGAAGCGTTGGCCATGGCCCCCAGCCTGAACGATATTTTCACCGTGAAAAATCAGGTCAGCCGCTGCGAGCGTATCGAAAGCAAAATTGCCGCTTCCAGCAAAAAACAGGAAGCCCTGGCACTGGCGCTGGAAACCGTGCAGGAAGAAAGTGCCGCCTTCGCCACCAGTTGTCAGAAGACATTGGAGCAATTGAATCGCGAAAAAATCGACGATCCTGTATTGCGTGATGCCCGGCAGGGTCAGGCCAGTGCCACGTCCCACCGTCAAAACGTGCAGGGAGAAAAACTGGCGCAGACTGCGTTCCGTGAACAGCCCACCCACCCGGTAAAACAGAAGGTGGATGCCAGTTTGAAACAGGGCGATCAGTGCATGGCCAATCTGAACCAAACCATCACTCGCAAGGATCAGGAATTGGCGGCGGTGAAAGCTCGCTTTGCCAAAGTGGGTGATCAGGTGAAGACGGCGTCTGCGGATTGCGCGCATGCCCAGCAGGCGGCGGGCGGCACCGCAACCAAAGAAAAACATGCCACCGTGCTGGCTGGTTATGAAAAAGCGCTGAAGACCCGCAACCAGGTGCGCGACAGCTTGGCCAAGGATGCGGGCTACCGTCAGTACGACGGCTGGGATAGCGTTCGTGGCATCGAGCAGGGCATGGAGAACTTGAACCAGTGTCTGGATGCGACCCGCCAGCAACTGGATCGTCTGTTTGCAGCGCTGCCAGTGGCAGTACCGGTGGCGGCAGCTAAACCTGCTGCAGCCGCTACGGCGTCAACACCGGTTGCCGCGATACCGGCGCCCAAAGCAGCCACTGCATCTGCGCCCGCCGCCGCACAAGCCACTGCGCCTGCAACCGCCCCGCAAACAGCGGCACCGGCCCAAGCTGCAGCGGCAACCGCAGCGACTGAAACCAAACCCGCGGACAATCTCAGCGGCGCAGCGGCTTCCCGCTTCAGCGGCACCATTCGCATTCTCAATCTGGCACCGGAATTTGCGCTGTTCTACGTGTCCGATGGCACCCGCCCACGGCCGGCAGAAGTCATTATCGACCGCGCCGGTTTTGACGCACTGATTTATGTCGGTGGTAACGGCGACAGCATCACACTGCGCAACAAGGACAACACCAGCCACCGTGTCACGGCTACCAATGAGAGCCTATCGATGACCGATGTGCTCGCCCGCTTGCAACCCCGTCAGAGCCGCACCAGCACCATCAACTGGCCTGAACACCAGATCGTCACGCTACGAGCCGACCGCGGTGCTCTGGCAGTAAGCTACGTGGCCAACGTGCCCAGCGCCAATTATCAGCAGATCAAACTGGAATCCGCTGGCAAGGATACCCGCTTCACTTTCTCTAACGACAAGGCTGCCAAATCCGCCTACTTGATCATGCCTGACACCGATCCGCTGACGTTCACTCTCACACAGGGTGAAACCAAGAGCCTGGCTATCACCCGCAAAGGTGTGCCCGCTGGCAGCCTGGTGGTGACGGGCGAATAAAATAACACGCAAATAAAAAAGGGTGTGCGGCGAAGGCGGCACACCCTTTTTTATTTGTCCGGGAAAATCAGCGGCTGGCGAAATCTGTTGAAAATGCGGCTCAGAATTCCTCGGCAGAAAACGCCATAACATCACCCGCACCCGCACGAACAGCGGCCATCAGACTGTCCACTCGCGGCAAAATGCGATGGAAGAAATAGGTGCCGGTTTTCAGTTTAGTCACGTTAAACGCACTGTCTTTCTGTTGTTCCGCCACGCTCATCATGCGCAGCCACAGATAGGCGTAAGCAACATAGCCCAGCACGTGCAAATAATCACACGCCGCAGCACCCAGCTCTGTCGGAGCAGTGGCACCACGATCCAGCAGCGTATGCGTCAGGTCTTGCAATTGCGCCGAGCGCTGCAACAGATCTGCCGCCAACGGCTTCAGCTCTGCACTGGCAACCTGCTTCGCATAGGCATCCACTTCCGCCAAGAACAGCGTCAGGCTGCTGCCACCATTGGCGAACACCTTGCGCTGAATCAGATCCATCGCCTGGATGCCGTTTGTGCCCTCGTAAATCTGCGCGATACGCACGTCACGCACCAATTGCTCCTGGCCCCACTCACGAATATAGCCGTGGCCGCCGAAGACCTGCTGACCCAGCACCGTGCTATCGAAACCCAAATCAGTGAAGAAGGCCTTCGCGACCGGCGTCAGCAACGCCACCAGCGCATCAGCGCGAGCACGCTCTTCCGCGTTGTCGCTGTGATTGGCCAGATCCAGTTGCAGACCCAAATACACCGCCAATGCACGGCCGGCCTCAGTCGTGGCACGCATATTCAGCAACATGCGCCGCACATCCGGATGCACGATGATCGGGTCCGCCGCGCGGGATTTATCGCCGCCATTCACATCACGGCCCTGCAAACGATCGCGGGCATACGCCACCGCATTCTGATACGACAGCTCAGCGCAACCGATACCCTGAATCCCGATCGACAGCCGCTCACAGTTCATCATGGTGAACATACAAGCCAGGCCCTTGTTCAATTCACCCACCAGGTAACCACGGGCGCCATCAAAATTCAGCACACAGGTGGAGGAGCCTTTGATCCCCATCTTGTGCTCGATCGATCCGCAACTCACACCGTTGCGCTCGCCCAGGGAACCGTCTTCGTTCACCCAGACTTTGGGCACCAGGAACAGGGAAATACCGCGAGAACCCGCTGGTGCATCCGGCAGTTTCGCCAGCACCAGATGAATGATGTTGTCGACCAGATCCTGCTCACCGCCGGTGATGAAAATTTTGGTGCCGCTGATGGCGTAGGTACCGTCGTTGTTGGGCACGGCCTTGGTGCGAATCAGGCCCAGGTCGCTGCCGGAATGGGATTCGGTCAGGCACATGGAGCCGGTCCATTCGCCCGAGTACAGCTTGGGCAGGAAGCGTTGTTTCAATTCGGGAGTAGCGTGAGCGTCGATCGACAAACAGGCGCCGACAGACAAAGCGGGGTACAGGGCGAAAGCGCTGTTGGCGCCGAAGATCATTTCCTCTACCAGCACCGACAGGGCTTTCGGCATGCCCAGGCCACCGAACTGCGGGTTGCCAGTCAGGGCGGTGAAGCCGCCTTCGCGCCAGACGCGGTAGGCATCGACAAAACCTGCGGGGGTGGTGACGGTGCCATTGTCCCAATGGGCGCCTTCTTCATCGCCCGAGCGGTTCAGGGGAGCGATACATTCTTCGGTGATACGCCCTGCCTCGCCGAGCATGGCTTCGGCGGTTTCACGATCAAGTACGGCAGAAAAGTCCGGGATGCGCTGCCATTGCCGGTGGGCCTCCAGCACGTCGTAAAGTACGAATTGCATGTCCTGAAGGGGGCTGCGGTACGGCATGGGGACACCTCAAACTTTGCAAATTTATAGAATTATAGAATGCGTTCCCTTGTGGGGCGTGGGCATTATTGGAAGGGAAGCCAGGTGTGACAAGGCATGCAGCGGGGGAAACGTGCTGTATTGCAAAGACTTTTGCGATTACACTTAGAAAATTGCGAATCTTGCAAATTGGCTAAATTTACAAAATGGTGTTGCTCGAAATGACTGGTGATCGCACCAAGTCAGCCGGGCACGAAGGGATTGAAGAGTGGCAAGAGGCCTTGCTGGTGGTGTGACGAGGCTTTCGGGGACGTCAGCGGCCATCCATGGCCGCTGTCGTCCCCGAAAGCCTCGTCACACCACCAGCAAGGCCTCTTGCCACTCTTCAATCCCTTCTTGCCCGGCTGACTTGGTGCGATCACCAGTCA
>DATLII010000638.1:0-2395 GCA_035539495.1 Dongiaceae bacterium | reverse complement strand
GAAGATGCCGGGGCCGTTGACGGTAGCGTATGCACGTACACCTTCGAACACGCCCATGCCGTAGTGCAGGGTGTGGGTCAGGACATGAACCTTGGCGTCTCGCCAGGGTACCAGTTCGCCGTCAAACCAGATCAGACCGTCACGGTCGGCCATGGACATGGGAAAAGCTCCTCGAAAAACAGATGGATAGTCCATCGAAGGGGATGGACCCCCACCCCTTGCCGGGGGCGAGGCCGGGAATAATATCACATTTCGGCCGAGGTACATCGTTAGGCTGGAACAAGAGAGAAGACACAAAAAAACATTTAAATTCAGCAGCTTGTGATGCAGTTCGCGCCGGCATCACATCTACTGCCGCGGAGCCTGGTTCAAAATCGGTTGGTGATGGGGCGGGGAACAGCGAGGCGGCACGTTGAAGGGTGCCGGCATCAACGACCATGATAACGGAGTTTGGATGCCAAGAACCCAGGCTGATGAAGACCATTTCGCCTATTCATCCTGCTGCTCCACGCGGCACTCTCCTCGCATCCCATGGTCTTCAGCGTTGGGGAAGGAATTTCCATCCTGGCATACACCTTGACGCCCGATTTTTTTGCATAGATCGTCAGCTCAGGCGGAAACGGGCATAAATATAGACGATAATCGTGGAGAAACTCCGAACGCTGCAGCGCTTCGGAATAAAAATCCAATGTCACGACGAAATCAGGATTGCGCAATCCCACGTAGGCCGGAGGGAACGCGCCAATACCATAGTCGGCGCGTTCATCTGGTACTTTCATCGGGTGGAAACGTGCCGCCTCAGGATCTCCCAAACCCAAAGCGTCCCAGACCTTGCCTTTGAAGCCGTAGCCCAGACCACCCACTTCCGTGGTGGCCAACGTACAAGTGGGACAAAAACCCTCGAGCCCACTGCCGACCGCCAAATAGTAGGGCACACGAAGATTGACATGCCCGTCGGTATTGGCAGGACCGAGATAGTTCTGCACCTGGTACGAATGAAAGGCCGTTCCACCTAGCGCAAACAGGGTCGCCAGCGTTCGTATGGGCGTGGCAGAAGCTTGCCTGGACAGCAGGGCCAGTCCCAGCGGAAATGAAAGCAGGCACAGGTACCATTCGAAAATCATGGATCGACTGGTAACCCAGACGGTAAACAGAACGGCGCAAAAGACCAGCAACACTTCCTGGAAGGTGGGTCGCAGCCGCCCCTTAATGATGCCATACGCAGCGATCAGGCAGGCGACGACAAACCCGGCAAACGCCGCATGACCGCGCACCACGTGCAGGCCATTGCGAATGCTGTCTTCAAGCGGATAGCCATAGGCCAGGGCTTTGGCCTTGGCCGCATGCGGCAGCACACCGCCGAACCAGATCAGGTCCAGCGCACAAACCGCCACAAAGGGCAGCGCCCAGGCGATGATGGCAAGGCCCTGCCCTTTGTGACGAACAAGGTGGAACAGAACTAAGCCCAGTAATAGCGCCAGCTCAATGCGGACGGCGGCCGAGACTGCGATCAGGACTACTGCCCAGCGGTATTGCTCCCGCTGCATGGCCAACGTTGCCCAGGCAAGAAGGGCACAGGCCACCGAGGTTTCCATTCCGCCATAAGCGCAAAGCAGAAATGCAGGCATGACCCCAACGGCAGCGGCAATGGAAATCAACCGGCGCCCCTCGTTCAGGTAAATCAGTAAAGCTAGGGCGACGGTGGTGGCGACAATCGCCAGGCCCTCTATGGTACGGATGGCGCTGATAAAATCCAGGCCGTACGAAAACAGGGTCAGCAATAACAGGAAGCCGGTGGATGAGTCCGCTTTGAAACGCACACCCAGGTTGAAGAACGGTTCACCGTGCTCCAGCAGGTTACGGGCAATTCGAGCATGTATGTAAGCGTCATCGAACAGAAGCCAGCGAGTGGAAAATACCGTTAACAGTACACCAATGATTGTTCCAACAATAACCGCCCAGACGGCAGCATTCCTTAAAGGATAGAGGACTGACAGTTTCCGCATTTGAATTCGACTGAAGTAAAAAGAAAAACAGGTTTGCTGTAATGTTGCTGCTGCGGGAGTATATCAGTTCATCAGCAGAGCGCCCATCCCGACACAAGCCCGAACTTGTCTTCGCCCAACCCGCGCGCCAGCCAACAGCATGCATCCCACATCCGTCAAATGCTGGCCCAATCGATTCAGCCGCAAGACAAGCAAAATCCAAAAAGAACATCCTGAACCCACCATTCGGCCGAGTACAAATCAGAGGCTCCGCAGTTAGCCGAGAAGGCTAGCGTAGGTGCAGCCGCCAAGCAGTTGGAGTTGCATAAATCTCAACTCTACTCCTAGCGAAACAAGATGCGTCAGCAGGAATTCAACAGTGAATCCGAGCAGCAGCTACAAACATAAAA
>DATLII010000637.1:0-2989 GCA_035539495.1 Dongiaceae bacterium | reverse complement strand
CTACACCTTTCTGATGAACGGGCAGACGCCAGCACAAGGTTGGAACGCGCTGTTCAAGCGCGGCGAAAAAGTGCGGCTGCGGTTTATCAACGGTGCCGCGATGACGTTTTTTGACGTGCGCATTCCCGGCTTGAAAATGACAGTGGTGGCAGCAGATGGCCAGTTAATCGACCCCGTCACCGTGGATGATTTCCGTATAGGCGTCGCGGAAACCTACGACGTGATCGTGGAGCCGAAAGATGATCGCGCCTACTGCATTTTCGCGCAGGCGATTGATCGCACCGGTTATGCGCGTGGCAATCTGACACCGGATGTGTCGGTACAGGCGGACATTCCAGACATGGATCCGGTTCCCGTGCTTGGCCACGCAGATATGGGGATGGGACAAGGCGATCACGGTGGGCATGGAGCGTCGCAAAGCCATGATGCTCACGCGGGACATACCGCTCCAGATTCGCAGACCGACGCGATGGATCACAGTACTCATGCTGGCCACAACATGGATCATGACAGTGTGAATCACGCTGGCATGGACCATGCTGGAATGAATCACAGCATGCATGCGATGCATAACAGGAGCACTAACAAAAGCAGCCCAACAATGGGTACCGGCAAAGCCGGCTTCGGCAGCGCTTCCCCTATTCTGCACGCAAAAACCGAGTCCGGTCCGCAAGTGGATATGCGTTCCGAAGCGCCACAATATCAGTTGAATGATCCCGGCATCGGTCTGCGCAATCATCAACGTGATTTCGGTCGCCGCGTACTCACCTACGCCGATCTGTGCAACTACTTTCCCACCCCCGACCCAAGGGAACCCGAGCGGGAAATCCAATTGCATCTCACCGGCAACATGCACCGCTATCTGTGGTCGTTCGATGGTATTCCTTTCAGCGAAGCGGAACCGATTCATCTCAAATACGGTGAGCGCGTGCGCTTTACCCTGGTGAACGACACCATGATGAATCACCCGATCCATTTGCATGGCATGTGGAGCGATCTGGAAACCGGCGATGCCCGCTACATTCCGCGCAAACACACCGTGATCGTGCAGCCCGGCAGCAAAATCAGTTATCTGGTGACGGCCGATGCCAAAGGCCGCTGGGCTTATCACTGCCATCTGCTCTATCACATGATGGGCATGATGCGCGAAGTGCGGGTGAGCTGAGGAGTTATGCCATGAAATCATTTATCACGTGCATTGCACCCACTACTTTTGCCCTGCTGCTGGCCACCGTATCCGTCAACGCGATGGACGACCACACCTTGTTGACCGGCATCACGCTGGACCAACTGGAACTGCGCGACACTGAAGAAGGCACTGCCACGGCCTGGGATGGCCAACTCTGGTTGGGCGACGATCTGAACCGCCTGCAATTGAACAGCGAGGGTGAATTCCTGCACAGCGATAGCAACACCGAGGAAGCCGAACTGCAGTTGCTATACAGCCGCGCCGTCAGCGCTTACTGGGATTTTCACGCCGGCTGGCGCGGTGATTTGCAACCCACACCGGAGCGACATTGGCTGGCATTGGGAATGGCGGGACTAGCGCCCTACTTCGTCGATGTAAATGCAACGCTGTTCCTCGGCAACGAAGACCGCAGCGCACTGCGGTTGGAGCTGGAGTATGAGTTGTTGTTCACGCAACGCCTGGCCCTGGTACCGGAGTTGGAGCTGAACGCCTACGGCCGCAACGACCCGGAAACTGGCACCGGTGCAGGATTATCGGATCTGGAGACAGGTCTGCGTCTGCGCTACGAAATCACCCGGGAGTTTGCACCCTATGTCGGCGTGCATTACTGGAAGCAGTACGGCAACACCGCAGATTTCAGCGAAGCCGATGGTGAAGACAGCGATGGCGTCGCGGCCGTCGCGGGATTGCATATCTGGTTCTGACATTTTGTCGAAACGATATAAAAAATCCAGGCGAACAGATTGACTCGTGTCCCGACTCAAGGGTTTAACCTGTGCCAAACCGTTCGCCAATCGTGGAGGCTCACATGACTGCCATTCAACACACCGACCTGCTGATCGAGGGCGCCAGTTGCGCCAGCTGCGTGCGCAAAATCGAGACCGCGCTGCAGAGCGTTCCCGGCGTGCAGAGTGCATCCATGAACCTGGCGCAACGCAGTGTTAGTATCGACGGTAACGCGGCGCCGGAGGCATTGACCGGCGCAGTGGCGCAAGCCGGCTACAAGGCAACCGTGGTACTTACGGAAACCGAAGCCGATCTATTGGCGCAAAGCGAACAGGCTGACGCGCAGCACTATAAAAAACGGATGCGGGACATGGCCATAGCATTGGCTTTGGGTATCCCCCTGATGCTCTATGGCCTGCTCGGCGGCGAGATGATGATCCACACATCCAGCCAGCAAATCGGTTGGCTGATGGTGGGCCTGCTCACGTTGGCGATATTGGTTTTTCCAGGCCGCCATTTCTTCGTCGGCGCCTGGCAGAGCCTGCGCAATCGCAACGCCACGATGGATACGTTGATCGCACTCGGCACCGGCACCGCCTGGTTGTATTCCATGTTGGTCACCGCGTTTCCGTCCTACTTCCCCGAGCAATCTCGCCATGTGTATTTCGAAGCCAGCGCGATGATTATCGGCCTGATCAACCTGGGTCTTGCACTGGAAATCAAAGCGCGAGGCCGCACTTCGCAAGCCATCAAACGTCTGATCGGGCTGCAGGTGAAAACGGCCCGCATACTGCGAAACGGTAACGAGATCGATATTCCCCTGGCGTTAGTGCAAGTAAATGACGCCGTGCGCGTGCGGCCAGGTGAAAAGATTCCGGTGGACGGTACCGTGACCGAAGGCCACAGCAGTGTGGACGAATCCATGCTGACCGGTGAACCCATGCCCGTGGAAAAAACGTCCGGCACCGATGT
The DNA here is from genome assembly GCA_035539495.1 of Dongiaceae bacterium. GTDB lineage: Bacteria > Pseudomonadota > Gammaproteobacteria > Pseudomonadales > Ketobacteraceae > Ch67. Next base: position 102 of record DATLII010000637.1, on the reverse strand, counting down.
GGCCGCCGGCACACTGAACAAAACCGGCACCTTGGTATTTCGTGCTACCCGTGTCGGCAAGGACACCGCGCTGGCCCGTATCATCGAGCTGGTAAAGCGGGC
>DATLII010000636.1:0-3906 GCA_035539495.1 Dongiaceae bacterium | reverse complement strand
ACGCCACCGCCCAGCGCAAAGCTGCCCGCCAGCAGAATAGGCGCGCGACGCCGGAATGACTGCGCCTGCTGAGCTTGAGTAGCCATGTGCAGCGCCATGCCCGACGTGAACATGGCAATCACGACAGACAACACCACCAGCCAGGGCTCAAAGTGCCCGTAAAGCAATAGGTTATCTTCAGGGTACTGAAAAAATTGAATGAGCCAGGACATGCCCCTGTTCCAAATACTGAAATTACATTGCGAGACTTATATTTAGGTTAGCTGATGGACGTGTATTGCGCCCTGCAGGGGAAAAACCGCACCCAAACCATGCCGTTATGGCGTGAATTTTCCGACTTAAACGCCCGTATAAGAACGCTGACTGTCCTAAGGGGCCATCCCTATACTGCGCGCCCAATGCACCCCAACCGATGCACACCATTCATGGAGCTAGCCATGTTTCGCGTCACCGCACTGCCCGTCACTTTGCCCACGTTGTTGAGCGCTGCCATCGCCCTGCCCCTGGCCACCTTGCCGTTGGCAAACAAGGCTCAGGCAGATGAAGTCGCCACCATGACCTTGGTGCTGACGGCCAGCGGCACCGATTCCACCCAATCCGACGGCGAATGGAGCAAAGCATCCTTCCGCTACCAGGCCAAGTTCTCCATTCCGCTGCAAACCGACGGCGTGCCCAGCAGCGTGAACATGTACGATCCGGAATATGCGCAGAAAGCCATGGCCGACGCCCAGCGTGCGATGGAAAAAGTGCAGAATGCCATGCAAGGCAAATTTTCCGATGAAGAAGAAGTCGAGCCGGAAGAACGCTACCTGATGTATATCGGCCAGATGGATTGCCCTGCCAGCGTCGAGATTAATGTGCAGGAAAAGGTGGAAGGTGCCTACGCGGACGTGGGCGGCATGCAGCCTTACACCCAGACCTTCAACGCACATTCCAACGGCACCAAGGATGAACTGAACATGCTGTGCGTGGGTAACAGCAGTACGTTGGATATCAAGGATAAAGTGCTGTATCGCAGCAACATCGGTTTTCCCGGCGTGATCGGCCACTATGTTTCCAGCGAAGCCAATCGCGGCAATATCCAGGACGATCGTAATGCCCAGCACAACGCCCTGCCGAAAATTCTCAGCGAATACTTGTTCAACACGCTGCGGGTAGCGCCGGTACAAGGCGCGAAAAAAATCACCCTGAAACCGACTGAACCCGTGGTAACCCGCGTGGGCACCTACGGTGGCTATGACGGCACGCTGAACGTGGATATCAGCTGGAATTTTGTGCCCGCGCAATAAACAGGCGTTGACCTCCCAAGCGGCTGATTGGCAACTGCCCAGCACTAGGTGCGACAGCGCACCGACGCGCTGGTCAGTTACCTATACGGTGGCCGCTACGGCTTTCGGCAATATCGCAGGAAGTCGGCATGACCGGAGGTCATATGAAAAGGTCCAGCGATCGGACGAAACAACCTGCCTCAGCCGGCAGCCCTGCGCAGCCTCCACCAGCGCCTACCTTCTATTCCATCGACAAGTCACACCACATTCCGCAAGGCTATGATGCGACTCGTCCGCACCCTTCGCTGCAAATGCAGCAACAACAACGCGCACAGCAAGAAGCACAGGGGCAGAATCCCGTACTGCCGAAACAACCCGAAGCCAGAGAACTGCAGCCGCAACCCCAGCAGCAACATCAAGGCGTACCCGCCACGGATGAAGCGAAAGGAAAGTGGAAGCAGCATGTGGGCGCCGCCAGAATAATTTGGGATGAACTGACGGAGGACGAGCTGCTGAAACTCGACGGCCGTCAAGACAAGCTGGCTGGTCTGGTGCAGGAACGCTACGCCATCACCCGCGATGAAGCGGAAAAGCAAGTCAAAGCCTTTTACGTAAGAAACCGGATCTGAATCCCGCTCGCCTGTCGCTGCACTTCAACGTGAGCGGCAGGCACTGCTGCGTGCGATTTTTCAGAGCAATGATTTTTTTCCGTACGGAGAACTACCATGTCCATTCAAACCCGAAAATTCATGCGTGCATTCGCCCTGACATTGGCCGTCGCAGCCGCCAGCGGCAACACGCTGGCCGCCGACAGCAAAATGTCCCAGGATGTCATCGACGCCCGTCAGGAAACCCAGATCTCGACCACCTATGCCCTCAGCCCGCATCTGCGCGCGTTCGACCTGAACGTGTCGGTGCACAATGGCAAAGCGGTTCTGACAGGCAAGGCAGACGAGGAAGTTAACAAGGAACTGGCAGCCCAGATCGCCTTGGGCGTTGACGGCATCAAGGAAGTGGATAATCAAATTGTGGTGCAGGCCGATTATGTGCCCGTGAAGAAAAATGCCGACCGCAGCTTCGGCGAAGTGATCGATGACGCGTCGATCAATGCCGAAGTCAAATCCAAACTGCTGTGGAGCAAGCATACCGATGGGCTGACCACCAACGTCGACACCAAAAACGGCAAGGTGACATTGCGCGGCACAGCGAACAACAGCGAAGCCAAGGCATTGGCGGGCCGGCTGGCGATAAACACAGAAGGCGTGCGTTCGGTGGACAATCAACTGGTCATCAAGAATGAAAAACCGGACATCGCCGACAAAACCAAAAGCACAGTGGATAGTACTGAACAAAACATTTCGGACAGCTGGATCACCACCAAAGTCAAATCCAGCTTCATGTACTCCAATAACGTCAACGGTTCCAATATCGAAGTGACGACCAAAAACGGCATCGTCACGTTGAGTGGCAAGGTTGAAAGCAGCACCGAGCAGGCACTGGCGGTGGAAATTGCGGAAAACATTCGCGGCGTCAAAAGTGTCGATGCGAAGAATATGACGTCGGGAGGCCCGCAGGTATCGATGCACGAACGTGAATGAAAAGTACCAGCTCGGGCTCTGGCTTGATGTACCGCGCACCGCTATGTGCCGATGGTACGTTGACGCACAGACACCCCCACTGGCCAAGGCGCAGGCTGAAGGCACTGAAATGATGAATTCTTTTCAGGACGCAACCAGAGGAACCTGCTGTCATGGACGCTATCATCCGTTTTAATTCCGCCGACATTCGTGGCCTGACCCGTCTCACATTGGATGCGGTGGAAGGGCTCGCGCAAGTAGCCGAAGCCCTGTACCACAGCATAAACCGCTCGCGGGTGCTGCCTGGATCTGCGCAGACCGAATCGATGGTCCACTTCGCTGAGCGGTTCTGTCATGGCATCCGCAATGTCAGCGCGCTGGCAGGCGATCGCCTTGATGCGCTGTTGGCACAAGGGATGGGCTTGAAGCTAGGGATCGGCTTTAAAAAAGCATCGACAATCAACTCGAACCAACCGCCGCTCAACGAATGGCAACGATCACGTCGACGCGAAACACTGCTGGCTGCGCTGAATGGTGTGCTAGGCGACCATCTTGTCAACACCCGTAATCCCCTGGCGATTCCGATGCGTCTGCGCCATCGCGGTCATGCATTGACGCTGGAAGCGCAGGCACTGGCTGCCTCTTTTCCCCAACCCGGCAGCAAAGTACTGGTGCTGGTGCACGGCTTGTGCATGAATGATTTGCAATGGAATCAGTTGGCAACCGAACATCACACTCAGCAGTCGGATGAACCGTTCAATACGCCTATTACTCAGAGTGATCACCATGTTACTCAGAGTGATCATTATGCTCGCCTGGGCTACCTGCCGGTGAGGCTGCACTACAACAGCGGCCGTCACATCTCCACCAACGGCCGCGAGTTCTCCACCTTGATGGACGCCCTGATCCGCAATTGGCCGGTGCCGGTGGAAGAACTGGTTATCGTCGCCAGCAGCATGGGCGGACTGGTTTCCCGCAGTGCCTGCCATTACGGTGCCATCGCCGGCCATCGCTGGTTACCGCATCTGCGCAAACTGGTATTTCTCGGCACACCGCACCAT
>DATLII010000635.1:0-2824 GCA_035539495.1 Dongiaceae bacterium | reverse complement strand
GGGCAGACCTCGCGCCACTTCTGGATCCGGCCCAGCACCTTCTCCTGGTTCGCCGGGCGGCGCATCGCTTTTAGCACGCGCGGGCTCGCATGCTGGAACGGGATATCGAGGTAGGGGAGGATCTTGCCCTCCGCCATCAGCGGCAGCACTTCGTCGACATGCGGATACGGATAGACGTAGTGCAGCCGCACCCAGATGCCGAGCTGCGAGAGCGCCTGGCACAGCTCGGTCATGCGCGCCTTGACCATGTCGCCGCGCCACAGGCTCTCGGCATACTTGATGTCGACGCCGTAAGCGCTGGTGTCCTGCGAGATCACCAGCAGTTCCTGTACGCCGGCTTTTACCAGGCGCTCGGCTTCGTCCATCACTTCACCGATGGGGCGGCTGACCAGGTCACCACGCAGGGACGGGATAATGCAGAAGGTGCAGCGGTGGTTGCAGCCTTCGGAAATCTTCAAATAAGCGTAGTGGCGGGGGGTTAGCTTGATACCTTGGGGTGGCACCAGATCGATCAGGGGGTTGTGAGGTTTGGTCTGGGGCACAAACTGGTGCACCGCGCTGACTACTTCCTCATAGGCATGGGCACCGGTGACGCTGAGCACGCCAGGGTGGATCGACTTGATCTTGTCCGCGTCTTTGCCCATGCAGCCGGTGACAATTACCTTGCCGTTTTCCTGCAGGGCCTCGCCAATGGCTTCCAGGGACTCGCGCTTGGCGTCGTCGATAAAGCCGCAGGTGTTGACCACTACGATATCGGCGTCGTCATAGGTGGGGACGATTTCGTAACCGTCGGTGCGCAACTGGGTCAGGATGCGTTCGGAGTCCACCAACGCTTTTGGACATCCAAGGCTAACAAAGCCTACTTTCTTTTGATCCATGACGGCAAAACCTCGGCATACACGCAGGGCGCGCATTGTATTACAGGTTTGGCGCGCGGACGACCAGAACCGCTATGGCATTCCTAACAGGCTTAGTCCAGTTACAATTCCGCCGGATTTGTTCACTGGTTGGACATCAAACGGTGTGACATACTGAAATGAAGCGTGACCTATAAGTTTTCGAGAATCACGCGTTATAAATCAGGTGGCTACGGCCGCCACTGTAGTCGTTTTCAGTCAGGAGGGAGCATGAGTGCCCAGTTGGCTTTGATCAATTCCATGCTGCGTACATTCGTCAAACCGGTTTTGCACGTCACCAGTTTTCATCCCGAGAGTCTCCGCAAGCGCCGGCCTTTATTGTGCGGTATCGCTTCGCTGCTGCCAGTCCCCGCCAATATCCGTATCACCCAGATTGCCCTGGGCCCCATCTGGGCCGAGTGGGTGGATGCCGTGAAAAATGATGCGGCCAGCCTGGGCAGGGTAGTGCTGTATCTGCACGGCGGGGCCTATATGGTGGGATCGCCCATTACCCATCGGAATATCACCATGCGACTGGCCCGTTACGCCAATTGTCGTGTGCTGGCCATCAACTACCGCAAGGCGCCGCATTATCCTTACCCCTACCCGCAGGAAGATGCACTGGCGTCGTATCAGTGGCTGCTGGAGCAGGGCTATACGCCGGACAAGATCATGTTGGCGGGGGATTCCGCTGGCGGTCATCTGACGTTGTCCACCCTGTTGGCGATTCGCGATAAAGGGTTGCCGATGCCGTCAGGGGGCGTATGTCTGTCGCCCTGGACCGATCTGTCAGGGGGCGGTGACTCCATGCACCATAATAAAGGGCGTGACACCATGATTCCGGCCCGCCGGATCGCCCATGCGGCCCGTCACTTTGCCAATGGCATGCCGTTGGATGATGCTCGGATCTCGCCTCTGTTGGCGGAGTTTCATGGTCTGCCGCCATTGATGATTCACGTGGGCGATCAGGAAGTACTGCTGCACGATTCCACTCGTCTGGCGGAGCGGGCGACGTCCCACGGTGTAGAGGTGACGTTGCGGGTATGGCGCAATGCGCCCCACGTGTTCCAGTTGTTCGCGGGCATAGTGCCCCAGAGCAACTGGTCGTTGAAGGAAATCGCCTTGTTTATGCGCAAGCGCATGGGCGTTGTTGAAGACAATCGCAGCCAGGCCGACACCTTGTGCCTGGTGCCCAATCACGGAGCCTGATTCATGCAAGCAACAAAATTCCTGGTGACCGGCGGCGCCGGTTTTATCGGTTCACACGTAGTGCGTGCGTTGTTGCAACACTACGATGCGCCGGTGCGGGTGCTGCACCTGCCGAAGGAAAACCTGCTGAACCTGCAGGGGCTGAATGTGGAGCTGTTCCCTGGGGATTTAACCAATCCCGCTGACGTGAGCGCGGCGGTGGAAGGTTGTGATGTGGTGTTCCATCTGGCGGCCGTGTATGCGTTGTGGCTGCCGGATATGTCGCTGATGCAACGGGTGAATGTGGACGGTGCGAATAATCTGTTCCGCATCTGTCAGCAGCAAGGCGTGAAGCGGGTGGTGTACACCAGTTCGTTCGCCTGTTTTGCTGGCCAGGGTCTGGACACTGCCTGCACCGAAGAATCGCCGTTCAATCTGTCGGAAAGCTATTATTCCCGCACCAAATATGAGGCCCACAAACTGGCAGAAGTTTGGGCGCGCAAGGGGCTGGATATCGTAATCGTATGCCCGACCTGTCCGGTAGGGCCAGGTGATGTGGGCCCGACGCCGACGGGCCGTGTGCTGGTGGAAGCCTTCAATACGCCGGTGCTGGTGGGCATCGATACCGAGAGCAATTACATCGACGTGCGCGACTGTGCCATGGGTCACTTGCTGGCTTTGGAGAAGGGGCGTACCGGGGAAAGCTATATTCTGGGCGGCGAAAATTACACCCATCCGGA
>DATLII010000634.1:0-8494 GCA_035539495.1 Dongiaceae bacterium | reverse complement strand
GACTGACAGTGCCGCGATAAACGTGACCTGTGCCAGTGTCAGTTAGTGTTGCGCTGCCTTCCTCAAGCCAGAAGCCAGACTGCGTATCGAAATAGAAAAGCGGTACGGTGTCGGGCGCGGAAGTGGGATCAACGCTGCTGGCCAGAGGAATCGAGATGGTGGCTGTTTTTCCCTCAGCCAGTTGCAACCGGTCGCCATTCTGATCGCGGAATTCATAATCTACTGCGCCGAATGACTGGATTTGCGCGATTTCGCCGGTGACTGGACGACGGGCCTGGTAACTGCCTGGCATCAGGGATGGGTCTGCTGATGGATCGATGATCGTCAATGTGGCGCGAACAGGACCAGAGCATGGGTTTCCGTTCTTGTCGACAAAAGCGTTGGCGGGCAGGGTGACGAGCGTGATGCCGTTGACCCCAAGGGATTGTGCGCTATTGCAGTCGAAGGTGCTGTTGACATCTGCAAGCAGCAGTAAGGGCTCAGCATCAATATCAGGTTGTGAGCGACTGTTGAACAGGATGGTGGATTGGGTGCCGTGATCGGGACTGCTGGCGGTCAGGGTGAAGCGAGTGGATACGCCGATTCCATTGATGACAAACGCGCCGCTGGCGTCGGATGTGACGTTTTCAATAGGAATGATTTCGTTGGCGTCCGACGCGACAAGCCGTAATGTCGCTCCCTGAATGGCTTCGCCCGTGTGATAGTTTTTTACCAACCCCCGCAGCTGTCCCAGTGGGGAACAGTTCACGCTGATATTGATGTTCTCATTAATAGTGAACGAATCCGCGCTTAAGAGGGTACAGATTTGTCTGAAGGGCGATGCTGTAACCGAGAGTCTTATTGTCGAGTCGCTTGTGTATGTGCCGTCAAACTGGAAGGCGCCGTTTTGAGACACGCTGACCGTTCTGCCATTAGCCGTCAGGGTGGCGGTGCCCTCAAGGCCTGAGATGTTGCCTGCCAGCGTATATTCGCTGGTTTGCCGGCGATAGACCTCGATAGAACTGCCTGAATCGCGCGAGCCGCCCCCGCAGCCTGTTAAACCCAATGTTGCGCACACTAATGCCGCAACCAGTGCTCCCCTGGTCTTCATAGTTATCCTTGATATAAATATTGGAATGAGGTGTCACGCTTCTGTATTTGTTGTAAGCGCTGATATTTGCACCCATGCCAACCAAGCAGTTGCACCTGGGCGCTCGGTATTGTGCCGAGGGAGTTCGTTTTCGGGCAATGTGAAAAATTACCAGTTTCTGCCAAAGATTCACGCCGGTTAGGAGGGGCGGTAGGATGGCAAACGAGGCATGGCTCCCACTTTCCTTCCGTCTGCGGTACCCTACTCAGCCGCCCCGCCTATCACCCAATCGACACAGGAGCATCGCGTGAAACTCGCCTGGCTGCGCATTCCCCTCTGGATTCTTGTCGGCCTTGTGGCCATCAGCGGCCTGGTCACCCTGGCTCTGCATCGGGGTGAGACTATCAATGCTCTTTGGCTGGTGGTAACGGCGGTGTCGGTGTATGCCATTGGCTACCGTTATTACAGCCTGTATATCGCTGATCGGGTGCTGCAGCTGAATGATCGCCGTGCTACGCCAGCCCATGTGGTCAACGACGGCAAGGATTTCGTGCCCACGCACAAGGCGGTGTTGTTCGGCCACCATTTTGCGGCGATCGCGGGTGCGGGCCCCTTGATTGGGCCGGTATTGGCGGCGCAGATGGGGTACCTGCCTGGCACCTTGTGGCTGATCGTGGGTGTGCTGGTGGCGGGTGCGGTGCAGGACATGGTGGTGCTGTTCGCGTCGGTGCGCCGCAATGGCAAATCCCTGGGCGATATGATCCGCGAGGAAATCGGTACCTTCGCCGGCAAGCTGGCGATGGTGGGCATTCTGGCGATCATGATTATTCTGCTGGCGGTGCTGGCGCTGGTGGTGGTGAAGGCGCTGATTGGTAGTCCTTGGGGGGTGTCGACTCTGCTGGCGACGGTGCCCATTGCGCTGTTCATGGGAGTTTATCTGCGCTACCTGCGGCCGGGACGAGTGGGGGAAGTCTCCATTATCGGTGTGGTGCTACTGGTCCTTGCGTTGTATGCCGGGCAGTGGGTGTCGCTGCATCCGGACTGGGCGCCGCTGTTCGACCTGAGCGGGACGACTTTGGCCTGGGGCCTGATCATTTACGGTTTCATCGCATCGGTGCTGCCGGTGTGGCTGCTGCTGGCGCCGCGGGATTACCTGAGCACCTTCCTGAAGATCGGCACCATTGTTGGTTTGGCGATTGGTATTCTGGTGACCATGCCCGATCTGCAGATGCCGGCTCTGACCCCCTTTATCGACGGCAGTGGCCCGGTGTTCGCAGGCAGCCTGTTCCCATTCCTGTTTATCACTATTGCGTGTGGCACCGTGTCTGGCTTCCACGCCCTGGTAGCGTCGGGCACCACGCCCAAGCTGATCGAGCGCGAGTCCCATATCCGGTCCATCGGTTATGGCGCCATGCTGATGGAATCCTTTGTAGCGGTGATGGCGATGGTGGCGGCCTGTGTGCTCAGTCCCGGCGTCTATTTCGCGTTGAACAGCCCGGCCGCACTGATTGGCACTACGCCGGAACAGGCGGCCCAGGTGATTAGCAGTTGGGGCTATCTGGTGACGCCCGAGATGTTGACCAGCACCGCGCAGCAGATCGGCGAAAGCACGATCCTATCCCGCGCTGGCGGAGCGCCGACCCTGGCAGTGGGTATGGCCCAGATCTTCAGCAGCGTGTTCGGCGGCCCCGGCATGATGGCTTTCTGGTACCACTTCGCGATTCTGTTTGAAGCCCTGTTCATCCTCACCACCCTGGACGCGGGCACCCGGGTGGGCCGCTTCATGATTCAGGACATGCTGGCGCCGGCGTTTCCGGCCCTGGGCCACACCGAGTCCTGGACCGCCAACCTGCTGGCCACTTTCCTCTGCGTGGCGGGTTGGGGTTACTTCCTCTATCAAGGGGTGATCGATCCGCTGGGCGGCATCAATACCCTGTGGCCGTTGTTCGGCATCGCCAACCAGATGCTGGCAGCCATGGCGCTGCTGTTCGTCACCGTGATGCTGGTGAAGATGCAGCGGGGCTGGGCCGTGCTGGTGACGGCGCTGCCGGCGGCGTGGTTGTTGATCGTTACGCTCACCGCCAGCTGGCACAAGCTGTTCAGTCCGGATGTGCGGGTGGGTTTCCTGTCCCATGCCGAGAAATTCCGGAACGCGCTGGAGCAGGGTCAGGTGCTGGCACCGGCCAAGACCCTGGACGACATGGGGCGTATCGTTTTCAACGATCAGGTCGATGCCGCGCTGTGTGGGCTGTTCGCGTTCTGCGTGATTGCCATGGCGCTGGTGTCGGTGCGGGCCTGCTGGCGGATCTGGCAGGGTGCGCCGTCGCAGTTGAAGGAAGCGCCGGCCCAGGAATTTGCTTTGGAGGGACGCGCATGAATCTGAAAAATGCTTTGAAATCGGTGCAACGCCTGCGGGCGGCAGATTGGCGTGAAGCCATCGACCGTCTGCTGGGTTTGCCCAACTACGAGCGCTACTTGGCGCACATGCAGGCGTCGCATCCTGATCAGCCTGTGTTGTCGCGCCGGGCTTTTTACGATCAGGCTCAGCGGGCTCGCTACGAAAGTGGCAGTGATCGTCCGCGCTGCTGTTGATCTGCTTAAAGAAGTGCTGACGGATTCCCGCTGAACCGGTCAAATCAGCGGTCAACCGGCCACCCAGCTGCATTGGACATTACCGAAACACCGTTTATGCTTGTTGAAGGCGAAATCCGCTAAAAATCAAATACCTTTACTTTTTTTTATCTTTCGGCTGCTACTCGGCTATTTCTGAGGTCATTCGCGATGTGCGATCGCAAACTCCCCCGTGCTGTTTCCTGTCCGTTCACCCCTGCGCAGAAGGGGCGATGCTGACATGATGGAGAACAGCCGTTTTGTCAAAACGTGTGAACACCTGGTCTTTACCTACCGTGGCTGGTACGTAGCGGCCTTTTTCCTGTTAACCATTTTCTTCGGGTATTACGCCTTCCATCTGAAGATGGACAGCAGTCTGGAAAAGATGGTGCCCATGCACCACGAGTACATCCAGAACTGGTTCAAGCACAAGGACGACCTCAGCCTGGGCAATGACTTGCGTATTGCGGTGGAAACCACTGACGGCGATATCTTCGATGCGGAATTCCTGGAAGTACTGCGCAAGGTGACGGATGAGGCCTTCTATATCGAAGGCGTGGATAAATCCAAGATCCAATCCCTGTGGACGCCAGATGTGCGTTGGATTGAAGTGACGGAAGAAGGCTTCCGTGGTGGCGAAGTCATTCCGCCGGATTACGACGGCTCGGAAGCATCGCTAGCCAAGGTGCAGGCCAACGTGCTGCGCTCGGGTCAGGTGGGGCGTTTGGTCGGTGACAACTTCAAGTCCGCCATCGTTTACGTGCCGCTGCTGTACATGGATGCGAGCAAAGGGCAGAAGCACGATTACCGCAAGCTGTCCCACACGCTGGAAGAAAAGATCCGCGACAAGTTCCAGAACGACAAGATCAAGATTCACATCGTCGGTTTCGGCAAGAAAATCGGCGACATGATGGACGGTGCCATCGAGGTGGCGTTCTTCTTCCTGATTGCGCTGATTCTGACGTTCATCCTGCTGTTGCTGGACACCCGTTGTGTGCGCAGCTCCCTGGTGGTGACGCTCACGTCCGTCAGCGCGGTGGTGTGGCAGATGGGTATCATCACGCTGCTGGGTTACGGGCTTGATCCGTACTCCATGCTGGTGCCATTCCTGATTTTCGCGATTGCGATCAGTCACAGTGTGCAGATCGTGCAGAGCTTTGCGGTGGCGCGTGCAGAAGGTCAGCAGAATCTGGATGCGGCCCGCACGGTGTTCCGTTCGCTGTTTGCGGCAGGCGCTGCTGCGTTGATTTGCGATGCCATCGGTTTCTACTCACTGATCATCATCGACATTCGCGTAATCAAGGAACTGGCGATTGCAGCCGGCGCCGGTACGTTGGTGGTGACCTTCACCAACCTGATTCTGGTGAAAGTGCTGTTCAGTTACACCGGCGTGAGTCAGGCGGCCATCAATCAGGTATTGCTTAAGCGCTCGAAGCCGCAAAAAGCCTGGCTGTTTTTGTCGAAGTTCGCCGACCCGCGCATTGCCATCGTGTCGATTCTGGTGGCGGCGCTGTTGGGTGGCTGGTCCTATCATCAAGCCAAGAATCTGAAAACCGGTGACCTGGATCCAGGCGCGCCGGAACTGTGGCCGGATTCCCGTTACAACCGCGACGATGCATTCGTTACGTCGAATTATTCGGTCAGCGCTGATGTGTTGGTGGTGATGGTGGAAACCCAGCCCGACAAGTGCACCAGCTATCCGGCGGTGGAAGCGATCGACCGTTTCATGTGGCATATGGAAAACGTGCCGGGCGTGCAGTCGGCGGTGTCGCTGGTCACCGTGTCCAAGCGCATGTTGACGGGTGTCAACGAAGGCAACCTGAAGTGGCAACAACTGACCAAGGTGGAAGAGATCCTCAACAACTCCATGCCGTCGGACATGATTTCCAGTTTGATCAACGTGAGTTGCAGTCTGGCGCCGGTGATCGTGTTCCTGGAAGACCATAAAGCGGAAACGTTGAAGGCTGCGACCAAGGCGGTAGAGAGATTCGCTGCAGAGAACGATAACCCTGAGGTTGCGCGTTTTGTGCTGGCGTCGGGTAACGCGGGGGTTGAGGCCGCCACCAACCAGACCGTGGAGCGCGCCGCTCTCACCATGCTGTGGCTGGTGTATGCCATCGTGATTGTGATGTGCTGGCTCACGTTCCGCTTCTCGTTTGTAGCGGTGATCTGCGTGATCACGCCTTTGGTCCTCACGTCGTTGTTGTGCGAGGCGTTGATGTCGATTTTCGGCATGGGATTGAAGGTAGGCACGCTGCCGGTTATCGCGTTGGGTGTCGGCATCGGTGTGGACTACGGCATCTACATCTATTCGAAAATGCAGGAGTTCATGGCCAAAGGTCAGGATCTGCGCGAGGCGTATTTCAACACCTTGTGCGTTACTGGCAAGGCGATCACGTTCACTGCGGTGTCGCTGGCGGTCTGTGTAGGCACCTGGGCTTTCTCCGACATCAAGTTCCAGGCTGACATGGGCATCCTGCTCACCTTCATGTTCGTTTGGAACATGGTGGGTGCGATGTGGCTGCTGCCGGCGTTGGCGGATGTATTGTTGCGATTCCAATCGAAGAAAGGTGTGGTAGCGTCCGCCCAAAAGTAATCCTGGGTGGAAGCTATGAATGCCCGGTGCCGAGTGATTCGGCACCGGGCATTTTATTTTGGAGCGCCAGATTTTTTTGGGGAGCCAGATTGGCGGGTCAGATTTGAGAATCAGATGATGCCGTGGGTGAAGTCTTTCACGCCGAAGTGGTAGTAGGTCCGGTCCACCTTGCGGTAGATCTGGGAATAGAACTTCCATTCATCCTTGTCATTGCGGCGGCCGAAGGTGGTGGCCTGACGGGAGAGGTCGATGTTCTTGTCACCTTGCATGTAGTCAAAAGGCTGGACGACTTTTCTCAATCTGCGCTGTGCCTGGGCGAAGTCGCCTTGCAACGTTTGCAGCTGCTGACGTGCCTGTGCCTGCATGAATGCCATTGCGCCGCGCACGGGTTCGGAGGGTTTCATATTGCAATGTGCTACACGCACTGAGCCTTTATTTTGTGATCCCACTCCCAGCGTGCATCCGGTCATGGTCGGCGTAAACATGTAAGCGTGGCGCATGCCCAGCATCGATCCGTGGCTGGTGTTCCGCTCGTAGTGGCACCAATACACTTCCCGGGTATGCGGTGGAGGTTGAGGTGCAGTTGGATCTTCCACCAGATAAAGCTTGAAGACTTTGCTTTGCGGTTTTTCGGCGACGTTGGCCTTGTCGTCCTCAACCACGAAGGCGGTCACGAGATTTCGATCAGGCTTTTTGAATTGATCGCTGATCGTGACAACCACGATATGTTTTTTCATGAACTGATAAGGCGAGTCGCAAAATTCCTCACTGTGCGGCATAAGCAAATCTCCCTGGCAGGCAAGAGGCACTCCATTTGCCCTGTTATAGCGAAACCCTTCTGTAAAACAAAGCATTATCTGCGGTTGCGATTGCGAACCCACAGGCAAAAAAACGTCACGAATGGTGACAGGCTGCCAGTGTGTTGCTGCATATTTGTGGAATATGCACTTGCTTGAAGTAAGGCAGCGATGGTTAGAATCCAACTACGGGCCAAAAAGAATGGGCCTAACGCCGTGAATACCCTGACAAGGATCAGTTTGAGGTCGTCGGTAAATGACGCAAGCAACGCGTTTGATAAGGCTGAAAGCCACATTTCTCGATGATTCCTGTGTGGCCACCAGCCTGGTTGGCAGCGAATCCCTTTCGCAACCTTTTCAATTTCAGGTTGCATTCCAGTCCATTACGCCGGTGATGCAGAGCCAGGATGTGATCGGGCAGAAGGTGTCAGTTGCGCTACATCCCCAGGGAGTTGAGCAACCGCATTACTTGCATGGTCGGGTCAGTCAGTTGTCATTGCTGGATGTCACCGACAATGGTGCTCGCCTGTACCAGATGACACTGGTGCCGGGTTTGTGGTTTTTGTCCCAAGCCGGCACCAACCGCATTTTTGAAAACAAGACCAGCCTCGATATCGTGCAGGAGGTCATCAAGGCCTACGGCGCGTTCTGCCCGCTGGATGTCAAAGTTCACAAACAATATCTTCGGCGCGAATACTGCGTGCAGTTCAACGAAAGCGATCTTGCATTCGTGCAGAGACTGCTGGCAGAGGACGGCATCAATTATTATTTCACGCACACCGCCGGCGATCACACGCTGGTGCTGGCCGATATTCCCGGCGGTTTCACCGATGCACCGGAAGCAAAAGTGGTGGTGCGAGGCCACTCACGGGTGGAAGGTGGCGAAGGTGTTGTCGTGTTCGATTGGCAACGCACGCTGCGCTACCATCCGCAGTCGTGCGAGCAACTGGATTACAACCAGGACACGCCGAAGAATTTCTATCGTCAGCGCATTCCTACCACGTCCAAATTTTCCCAGGTGCCTGCAGTGGCCAGCGTGCAGCATTATGGCGGTTACAACTTCAAGAGCGGTGAGAGCTGTCACGATTTCGATGCTGACTATAACAAGCTGCTGACGCAAAGCTGGATGGAAACACTGGAATTCCAGCACGACGTGGCAACCGGAAAATCCAACTGCATGGGATTTCGCAGCGGCGCCCGTTTTGAGCTGGTGCATGCCGTGAGTTCAGAATCGGGTAAATATCTATTGACCGAAGTCTGGCATCAGGCGAATAACGGCGGGGATGAGCCGGACAGTTACCGCAATGATTTTCAGTGTGTGCCGGTCACGGCGCCGATTCGGCCGCCGCGGCAACGACTGAAACGGCAGATGCCCGGCCCGCAAACCGCCAAGGTGATGAGTCTGAGTGCGTCGGGCTCGGC
>DATLII010000633.1:0-9755 GCA_035539495.1 Dongiaceae bacterium | reverse complement strand
AGCCACGGTCATGCGAACCGCCGAACCGCCGGCGATACAGGAACCCGAGCCGGAGTTACCGCCGGTGGTCGAGGTGCGGGAAAATACTTATGTGAACCAGGCCGCGCCGTTGGAACTGGACGATGACGAGATGATCGAGATCGACGATGATTTCGACGATGTCATCGCCGAAGAGGACGTGCCCAATCTGGACGACCTCGACATGATGCTGAATGAGCAGGAAGAAGTGGCCAGCGATACTTCCATCAATCGCACCATCGATGAAATGTTGGAGGAAGTCACCGGCAAAAAACCGGATCCGAGCAAAAAACCGGGTTTTGCCGAGGACGAATTTAAACTGGATAATCCTGCCACCAAAAAATAACCGGAGTCCGGGTTCTGCAGTATGAGCGATTGTATTTTTTGTTCGATCCTGGCGGGGGCCGCGCCGGCCAGTGTCGTCTACCGTGATGACCGCTGCATGGCGTTCATGGATTTGTTTCCGATGCGGCCTGGCCATGTGCTAGTGATTCCGCATCAGCATGCTGTTTTTATTGGCCAACTCGACGCCGCCACTCGCAGCCATTTGTTTGAAGTGACCAACGCTGTGATCAATGCCCAAAAGGCGGCGGGCTTGCCCTGTGATGGCAACAATGTATTCCTGAATGATGGGCCTGCCGCCAACCAGCATGTGCCCCATGTTCACTTGCATGCATTGCCGCGCGCGCGGGGTGATTTGGGCAAGACGTTGTTCTCGTTCGGCAGCCGCTATCTGAATTACTTCGGCATGGCGGCCCATCGTGCCCGTTTGGACGAGATGGCCAAACGTATCGCCAGTCATATGGCGCAACAGGTGTGATTTCATGTGCGAATTGATGGGCATGAGCGCGAACACCCCAACCGACATCTGCTTCAGTTTTGCGGGGTTGATTCGGCGTGGGGGTGAAACCGGCCCGCACAAGGATGGCTGGGGCATCAGCTTTTTTGAGGGCAAGGGCGTGCGCGAATTCAAGGACGTGGACGCCAGCGCCACCTCTGAAATCGCCCGTTTCGTCAAGGATTACCCGATCAAGAGCCACATCGTCATCAGCCACATCCGCCAGGCCAATAGTGGCCGGGTGGCGCTGGAAAACACCCATCCGTTCGCCCGCGAAATGTGGGGGCTGCCCTGGGTATACGCCCATAACGGCCAGTTGAAAGGCGTGAAAAAAATGAAGTTGTCCCACTATCGTCCCGTGGGCACCACCGACAGCGAATTCGCCTTCTGCTATATCCTGAACCATCTGCGGCAACGTTTTGATCGTTACCCGGCCCGTAAGCAGGCCCTGTTTCGCGCCATTCATGAATTGTGCGAACAACTGCGGCAGTATGGCGTTTTCAATATTCTGTTCAGCGATTCGAAGTATCTGTATTGCTATTGCACCACCAAGCTGTGTCGTATTACCCGACGCAGCCCGTTCGGCATTGCCCACCTGCGTGACAAGGAGGTCCGCGTGGATTTCAGTGACACCACCACACCCAATGACGTGGTGACCGTGATCGCGACTGCGCCGCTCACCACTGATGAAACCTGGGAGCCGCTGCAGGCCGGTGAACTGCTCGTGTTCCAGCATGGCGAGGTTGCATGCCGTTTGCTGCCGCGTGGCGCCCGGCGCGCTGAGCCGAAAACGGTGACGACAGAGCAGCCCTGTCCAGGTTTGTGGGCACCGGGCCAAGCGCCGGAGGCATCTCCAGCCAAGACAGCCCCGGCCAAAACATCGGCCCGCCGCAAATCCCGGAGCCAGCCATCCAATGGCTGAAGATGACGCCCGCCGCGACGACGGCGCGCCGCGCATTGGTGCCCGTATCCTGGTGGAATTGTTGCGCCTGCACGCGGACGATCCACCCACGGAAAAAATCAAACTGGTGCCAGCCCGCAGCAAAAATGCGATGGCGGTTTTGCGCGATAAACTCTGGCTGGTGCAGCAGACACTGCAGGATTCCGGTCTGAAGCTGACTGCTGCGGGCGCGTTGACGGAACGTTGCAGTGATCTGCAAATCCCTTTGCCAGTGGCGCAGCCGGATTGGGGCCTGATCCTGATGCTGGACCAATTGTTCGATCGCTTGCTGGCGTCCGATGGCCTGGACAGTCAGGCGGTGGATTGGATGGCGTCACTGCGTCTGCCGGTGATCCGTTACGCCTTGCAGGATTATTCATTTTTCTTCGCGCCGCAGAATCTGGTGCGCCGTTTTCTAAATCAGTCCTATCTCAGCCTGCTCAGCAGTTCCCACAAAAGCCGGCAGATTCTGCGCGATGCCCTGAGTCAATTCATCCGCCGCATTCAGCAGGATTTTCGGCATGATGTCAGCGTGTTCAACAGTATTTGTATCGAAGCGCAATCCTGGTTTGCCGGCCAGGACGATCGCGTGGGCCAGATCGAAGAACAATTGCGGTCGCTGGAATCGGTGCGGCGTAAAGAGCGGGTGTCGGAGCCCCGCGTGGTGCAGACATTGAATCGCGTTGCCGCTGGCAAACCATTACCGCGCCAACTGGTGGAATTTCTGCATGGCGAATGGCGCAAGTCGTTGCGTCTGGTGTCCATGCGTGAGGGCGAGGAGGGCAGCACCTGGAAGCGCCAGGTGCGCATCAGCGAATCTTTGGTGGAATTTGCGCAGGAATGTGTGGATGCCCAGGGTCGCGACAAGCACCGCAGTTTCTATCCGGTATTGATGAAAAATATTCGCGCGTTGCTGGTCAGCGTGAATGAAGATCCCGCCGCGTTGGAAGCTGCGCTCGATCCGCTGGAATTGGTATTGTTGGCGCTGCTCAATGGTGCCAGTCCCGAACCGGTAAAAGTGCCAGCGCTGCAACAGGTTGGCGGCCAGGTCACCACGGTGGAAGTGAAACAGGTCAGCCCGCGTGCGTTGGCCGAGATCCAGGCGTTGCAGACGGGCGATTGGGTGCGAATTAAAACCACCGACGGCAGCCACGAATTATGTCGCCTCACCATCAAGAGCAACGATGATGAGCCCTGGGTGCTGGTAAGCCAGAGCGGCAAAACCATCACCAAGAAAACCGCATTTCAATTGGCGCAAGGTTTGGAAGGCGGCGTGCTGGATCTGATTGGTCGCGGCCAATGGTGGGACGAACGGCTGGATACCCTGCTGGCAGATCTGCATAGTCGTTGGCAACGCCGGCAAGCCGAGCAACCCAAACAACCGGAACCGGTGGTGGAATCGCGCATCGACGTGCTGATGAAAACACCGCTGGCGCCGCCACCGCCCAAGCCTGTGCCGGTTGCCGAACCTCCGGTCGAAACACCTGCGGCGACAGCGTCCGTTACTGCATCGACCCTTACGCCCACAGAAGAAACCACCGATGCCGAAGATTTCCTGGCGCCGCGCCCGGTCAGCGACGCCGAGCGCAACGCCGCCTTGCAAGCCATTGATCAGCTTCAGGTCGGTGGCTGGATTCTGCAGCAAACCTCTCAAGGCGAGGAACGCTGTAAACTGGCAGTACGCATTCGCGGCGGTGAGAAGCTGGTGTTCGTCAACCGCCTGGGCGTCAAGGTATTGGAAATTGGGCGGATACCCCTAGCCGAATTGCTGGCGCGCGGCCTGGTCACCGTCATCGATACTGGCATCAAATTCAATAACACCCTGGAACGGGTCGTTCGTAGTATCCAGGAAGATCGGAAGCCACCCTCTTGATACTGACGAGGAATATTGCATGAGCGAACATCGCACCCAAAAGCGGCAACATCGTAAGGAAGATGCCTATCTGGAAATCACCGTGAATGACGACAGCGGTGAGTACATCCAGAAAGTCATTGCCTGCGAAACGGTGGATGTGTCCGAGCGCGGGCTGAAAATCTACATGAGCGAGGAAGTGGCCCACGGTACCGTCACGGATTTGTGCGTCGTGTTGTCGGGGCAGGAAGGGCGCTTCTTTCTCAAGGCGGAAGTGAAGTGGATTTCCACCACGGGCGATGACGGCTGGTACTTTGCCGGCTTCGAAATCTACGACGCCGACAATACCGATTACGACAAATGGCTGGTGATGGTGCGGGAGCGCAAGGGTTGACTGGTTGTTTTAGCGTTGCGGTTTCAGCGCGCGATCTGTTTGCTGACCTGTTCCCGGTACAGTGTGCAACGGTCGCGGCCACTTTGTTTGGATTGATACAGCGCCACGTCTGCCTGCTCCAGAATGTTCTGGGCACTTTGGGCATCCGGCAGAGTAAGCGCGGCGACCCCTATACTCACCGTTAACGGCAATGTCAGCTCGCCCACCACGAATGGCTGGCTGCGTACCGTCCGCAGGATCGTATCTGCCACTTGCAATGCACCCGCGGTATCGGTGGAGGGCAGAATAATCACGAATTCCTCGCCACCGTAACGCGCGACTGTATCCGTGTCGCGCCGCACCTTGGTGCGCATGATCTGCGCCACTTGCGCCAGCACCTGATCACCCACTGGATGGCCATAGGTATCGTTGATCATTTTGAAATGATCGATATCGATCAGCAGCACTGCCAGTTGTTCCAGGAAGCGGGTGGAGCGCTTGCACTCCAGCGCAAAGGCCTCGTCGAAGAAACGCCGGTTTTTCAGCCCGGTCAACGCGTCGGTGGCGCTCAGTTCTGCCAGCTTGCGATTGGCGTGCTCCAGTTCCTGGGTGCGCGCTTTCACATTGGCTTCCAGCACCGTTTTGGCGTCGCGCTGGATGCGGGCGTTTTCCTCGGTCAGGATCTTGATGCGATCCGCCAGGGCGAATGACAGCAGCAGCATTTCCATGGCGGAACCGATTTGCATGGCATATTCGGTGAGGAAAGTGGCCGGCAGCACGCCGAAGGTTTTCAAGGTGTAAGTCAACATGCCGCCCAACAATGCCGCCCACGACATCATGAAATAACGGGCCGGCTTGAAGCGTCGTAACCAGCAGTACAGGCCCACCGCAAAAATGCTCACCGCCGTGAACATGGAGCCCAGGGTCGCGGTGCGAATCACGATCTGATACGGCAGGAACAACGCGCCGATCATCATCACAATGAAGAACAGCATCAGGAAATTGAATAGTGGCACTGAGCGCGGTGCCGTACGTTCCAGCGCCAAAAACGCACGTGAAAACGCAATGATGAAGAACAATCCGGTGGACATCAGAAATGCGATCGAGCGGTTGTTCCACCAGGGCGAATCCGGCCACAGATATTCAAACGCCAGACCGTTCAGTGCCAACTGGAACAGGCCGTAACCGACGATATAAGCCACGCACAAAAAGTAGGTGCGGTCGCGCAGCGAAATCCATAACAGGAAGTTGTACACCGCCATCGCGAAAATCAGGCCGTAATACAGGCCAATCAGAATTTGTACGTGGTGATAGTGGGTGGTGTGCGCGTCTTCGTCCCACACCACTGTCGGCATCTGAATCGCGCCGCTGGTTTCTACCCGCAACAGAATATCCACCTGACCTGTTGGCGGCAGATTCACGGAGAAGTTGGTGAAGTGACTGTCGCGGGAACGTTCATGGAACGGAATTGAATCGCCGGCGCGATGATGTTCCTGATGGCCATCGGGCCAGAAATACCAGCTTTCTATTTGGTCGATGATGGGGTATTGCACTTCCAGAACCCATTCATCCTGGAACGAATCCCGGTTATCCAGATGCAGATGAAACCAGTAAACAGAACGGGTGAATCCGAAATTCAGCGTGCCTTGTTGCCCACCCTGGAACTCGCCGGCTTCCATCTTCCGGTAGGCTTCGTCTGCCGTGAGCGTTCCGGCGGCATCTTCCAGATAAGTGAGATTGCGTGAGACATCCACTTGCAGATTGTCTCGGCTCAGCGACACCCACGACTGTCGCGGATTGGCAGTCGTTTCTGCCTGTGCCGGCAACGCAAATACCTGCCCCAGCACAACGGCGCTGAGCAACAGGTAAAGCAGACGGCGTACAGTGACTGCAATCGACACGGGCAAGCCTTGAAAAGACAGCATTTTTTCGGAGAATCTGACATTAAGTGTATCGGGGAATGGGGATTTCGCGAGCCATTCGACTGGCACTTTCCGCCAACGGCCCACATCAGCGGCCGACCCGTGTTCAGCTAATGCGGCGTACTATTCGCAAGCCAGTGTTCTACCTGAAAATATTCAATTGATTGAAAGGCTAACGGCGATAGGCGGGGGATTGATCATTTTTGCCAGCCATCTGGCGTCTGCGGCCATTTGCAGCCCTGGCGCCGGTCTTTAAAGTAGCGCATTGCTTTCCATGTCGGCCGCGGCGCTCTGTCGGCATGCGTTATACTCCCGCAAATTCAATTTATCCGGCTGAACTCCATACCCGGCTGAACTCATTTAAAGGCTGACCAAGGCAGACATCATGCAATTCCAAGGTACCGAACGCTACGTTGCCACCGACGACCTGAAACTGGCGGTCAATGCCGCTATCACTCTGCAACGCCCCCTGCTGATCAAGGGTGAACCCGGCACCGGCAAAACCATGCTGGCCGAGGAAGTGGCGTCCGGCCTGGGTCTGCGTCTGATTCAGTGGCACATCAAGTCCACCACCAAGGCGCATCAGGGCCTGTACGAATATGACGCCGTGTCGCGTCTGCGCGATTCCCAACTGGGTGATAACCGCGTACATGACATCCGCAACTACATCAAGAAAGGCAAACTCTGGGAAGCTTTCACCGCCGAAGATCAGGTGGTGTTGCTGATCGACGAGATCGACAAGGCCGACATCGAATTCCCCAACGACCTGTTGCAGGAACTCGACAAGATGGAATTCTATGTGTACGAAACCCAGGAAACCATCAAGGCGGTAAAACGCCCGATCGTGATCATCACCAGTAACAACGAAAAAGAACTGCCGGATGCATTCCTGCGTCGCTGCTTCTTCCACTACATCGACTTCCCCAGCAAGGACACCATGGAAGCCATCGTGGAATTGCACTACCCGGGCATCAAAAAATCCCTGATTAAAGAAGCGATGGAAATTTTCTTCGATGTGCGCAAAGTGCCGGGCCTGAAGAAAAAGCCGTCCACTTCCGAACTGATCGACTGGCTGAAACTGCTGCTGGCCGACCAGATCCCCGAAGACGTGCTGCGCAATCGTGACACCAAGAGCGCGATTCCGCCGCTGTACGGCGCGCTGGTGAAAAACGAGCAGGACGTCCACCTGCTGGAACGGCTGGCGTTCATGAACCGTCGCGGTAACTGAGCATGTTGATCAATTTCTTCTTTGAGCTGCACGAAGGCAAGGTGCCCGTCACCATCCGGGAGTTCCTGGACCTGTTGTCGGCGCTGAAGAATCGCATCATCTATGCGGACATGGACCAGTTCTACCATTTGTCCCGCACCGTGCTGGTGAAGGATGAAAAGCATTTCGACAAGTTCGATCGTGCTTTCAAGAAGTACTTCGATGGTCTGGAAGCGGTTGATGATCTGCTCGAAACCCTGATCCCGGACGAGTGGCTGCGCAAGGAAATCGAGAAAACCCTCAGCAAGGAAGAATTCGAGAAGCTGAAGCAACTCGGCGATTTCGACAAGCTGATGGAAGAGTTCAAGAAGCGGCTGGAAGAACAGAAGAAGCGTCACCAGGGCGGTAACAAGATGATCGGCACTGGCGGTACTTCGCCGTACGGTGCTTATGGTCAGAACCCGGCGGGCTTCCGCATGGCCGGCAACTCCCGCAACAAAAACGCGGTGAAAGTCTGGGAAAAACGCCAGTACCGCAATCTGGATGACTCGGTGGAGCTGGGCATCCGCAACATTAAGATGGCGTTGCGTCGCTTGCGCAAGTTCACCCGTCAGGGCATGCCGGACCAGCTTGATATCGACGACACCATTTCCTCCACTGCGCGTAATGCTGGCTACCTGGATATCAAGCTGGTGCCGGAGCGACGCAATGGTGTAAAAGTGCTGATCTTCTTTGACGTGGGCGGTTCTATGGACCCTTACGTGCGCACCTGCGAGGAATTGTTTTCGGCGGCGAAAACCGAGTTCAAGCACATGGAGTATTTCTACTTCCACAACTTCATTTATGACGGTGTGTGGAAGGACAACATGCGGCGCTGGACCGATCGCACCAACATCTACGACATCCTGCACACCTACAGCAGCGAGTACAAAGTGATTTTCGTGGGGGACGCCACCATGTCGCCGTACGAAATCAGCTCGGTGGGCGGCAGCGTGGAGCATTGGAACGAGGAGGCGGGCGAAGTCTGGATGCGCCGCGTCACTCAGCATTTCGATAAAGTAATCTGGCTGAATCCGGAACCGGAATCGAGCTGGGAGCATACCACTTCCGTGGTCTGGACCCGCAAGCTGCTGGAGAACCGCATGTTCCCGCTGACTCTGAAGGGCCTGGAAGACAGCATGCGTTATCTGTCGAAATAAAAGTGGGTGATGGCTATCACGTAGCCATTTCGCACAAATAAAAAAGCCGACTGTAAAAGGTCGGCTTTTTTGTTTTCTGTCTGGCGCGTTGAGATCAGCAGTCGCTTACTGCAAAACCGCCTTCGGCAGAGGCGCTACTTGCACCCGGACTTTTTCATTTGACGCCACGGCGGTGGACACCCCGGTGAACACAGTCTCGCCATGCTGATTCGTCATCACGCAGTCGATCAGAACAATGTTGCCCTTGCGTTTCTTCTCGGTCAGCGTGAGTTTGGCGGTGATGGTGTCGCCTGGAAATACGGGCTTTTTGAACTTCATGTCCTGCGCGGCGTAAATGGTGCCTGGCCCTGGCAGCTTGGTGGCCACTGCAGCGCTGACGATGATGCCGCAGATGGATCCGTGGGCAATACAGCGACCGAAGCGGGTGGTTTTGGCGTATTCCTCGTCCAGGTGCAGCGGATTGGTATCGCCGGAAATGATCGCAAACAGCTTGATGTCGTCAGCGCTGACCGTCTTGACGTACTCAGCGGTCTGGCCTTCCTGCAGTTCGTCGAAGGGGATATTTTCCAGATAGTCCATGCTTACATCCTCCATAAACAGATAGCCCTGCATTCTAAACAGCGTGCAGGGCCATCGGTATCGAAAGAATGTAAGCGAATTTGCCTTTGGACAAATTTACAGATTCTCAGGCTGGAACGGCTGCCGCGCGGCGTGTGGCGCCCGCAACCGGGAAGCGGGGCGACAACCACTCCAGCAGATTGTCGATCACTTCGTGGCGGTTGATCTCGTTGAAGATCTCGTGCCGCGCATCTTCATACAGTTTCACCGACACTTCGCGGATGCCGCCGCTGCGCAGATGCTCTGCCAGCCTTTCTATACCGTGGTGGTTGCTGTCAAAGCTCACCGGATCCCGTTCGCCGGAAATCAGCAGGAACGGCAGACTGGCGGGAATGTTGCGGATATTGCGCTGGCGTGAAATCTGTTCCAGCCCAGAGGTCAGATCCAGCCACAATTGATTGGTGCAGAGGAAACCGCACAGGGGATCGTCCACATATTTATCCACTTCCTGCGGATCGCGGCTAAGCCAGTCGGAACCGGTGCGTGGACTTTTCACCACTTGCCGGTTGAAGCTAGCGAAGGTGGCCATGTCGATCAGATTGCTGCGGCCTTTCGGTCCGGTGCGCAGTTTTTCCAGGTGCGCCAGCATGCGCGCCGAGCGAATCGTCATGGGTGTGTTTTGCGCCGATCCCGACAACACCACGGCGTCCACAGTCCGGCCATGTTGGATCAGATAACCCTGAGTAATGAAAGAGCCCATGCTGTGGCCGATAATGATGATCGGCGTGTTGGGATATTGCTGACGAATATGTTCGTTGACCTGGCGGGTATCGGCAATCACCAGGGGC
>DATLII010000632.1:0-15321 GCA_035539495.1 Dongiaceae bacterium | reverse complement strand
GGAATTCCGAGGCCATCGATCCCGGCCATTCCCCTACCCAGCCCCTCCCTGAAGGAGCTGACAATTGTCCACAAAGGCTTGAACAGGCCTGGCCTTGGGGTTATCGTACGCCCGACGCGAAGTGGATAAAAAGTCGAAGTTAACAACAATAAAGAGCGTGCTCCTTTCATTTTCCTGTCGTTGAGCACCTGGTATTTCCATCTTCAATCAAAACACCCGACAAGCGGCCGTCACTGGATGACCTGGCTGTTGTTTCAAATCAACTGGACTTCCTCGCGGGGGGTAGCATGACAAGCAGTACCACTGACGTAATTACCTGGGGCATGATGCTCAAGAAGGCACCCTTCTTGATGCGCAACCTGCCCACGATCATCAAAGGGCTTCGCATCAGCAACATCAAAGATCCGGCCGTTCCCTGTGGATTGGGCTGGACCTTCGAACAGGCAGTAAAACGCAATCCCCGCGGCTCCGCGCTGCTGTATGAAAACGTGCGCTTCACTTACGACGAAGTGAACCAGTGGGCCAACCGTTACGCGCACTACCTCACCAGCCAGGGCCTCAAGAAAGGCGACGTGGTGGCCGTGTTCATCGAGAACCGCCCCGAGTTGCTGGTCACTGTGCTGGCGGTCGCCAAAATCGGCGCCGTATCCGCCATGCTGAACACCTCCCAGACGCAGAAAGTGCTGGCCCACAGTATCAACCTGGTAAAACCCAAAGCCGCCATCGTCGGCGAAGAACTGGTTGAACCTTTTAACGAAGTGCGCGGCGAGATCGAAATCAATCCGGCCGCGGTGTACTTCCTGGCAGACAGAGACACCACCCGCGATCCCGGCGTGGCGCCCCAAGGCTATCTGAACCTGTCCACCGAATCCGCCAACAGCCCCACCCACAACCCGGATTCCACCAACCGCATTTACCTGAACGATCCCTGCTTCTACATCTACACGTCCGGCACCACCGGTCTGCCCAAGGCAGGTATCTTCCGTCACGGCCGCTGGATGAAGTCCTACGGCGGTTTCGGCGTCATGGCCATGCGCCTGGGCCCGAAAGACGTCATGTACTCCACTCTGCCGCTCTATCACGCCACCGGCCTGTGCGTATGCTGGGGTTCTGCGGTAGCGGGTAGCGCTGGTTTCGCCATTCGCCGCAAGTTCAGCGCCTCCAACTTCTGGAAAGACGTGCGCAAGTTCAACGCCACCGCCATCGGCTACGTGGGCGAACTGTGCCGCTACCTGCTGGACCAGCCCAAGCAGGCGGACGACGCCAACAACCCGGTGCGCAAGATGATTGGCAACGGTTTGCGCCCCAACGTCTGGATGCCGTTCAAGGAACGCTTCAAGATCGAAGAGATCTGCGAACTGTACGCAGCCTCTGACGGCAACATCGGCTTCACCAATTTCTTCAACTTCGACAACACCGTGGGCTTCTCGCCCATGCGTTGGGTCCTGGTTGAGTACGACAAAGAAAAAGAAGAGCCCAAACGCGGCGCCGATGGCTTCATGATCCAGGTGAAGAAAGGCGGCCAGGGTCTGCTGGTGGCGGAAATCAACGACAAAGCACCCCTGGACGGCTACACCGATCCGGAAAAAACCAAGAAGGTCATTCTCACCGACGTATTCGTGAAAGGTGACCGCTGGTTTAACACCGGCGACATGCTGCGCGACATCGGTTTTGGCCACGCGCAATTCGTCGATCGTCTGGGTGACACCTTCCGTTGGAAAGGCGAAAACGTCTCCACCACCGAAGTGGAAAACCTGGTATCCGATCACCCGCAAATTTCAGAAGCAGTGGCCTATGGCGTTGAAATTCCCAACACCAACGGCCGCGCCGGTATGGCGGCAATCACACCGTCCGTACCAGCGGAACAACTGGATTTCAAAGACATTTATCGTCTGTTGAAAGCCCAGATGCCGGCTTACTCAATACCGCTTTTTCTGCGCGTGAAAAAGCAGATGGAAACCACCGGCACCTTCAAATATCAGAAATCCCATTTGAAGGACGAAGGCTTCGATCCGGCCAAAACCAACGGCGAACCGGTGTACGCACTGCTGCCGGGTAGCGACACTTACGTACTGGTCACTGATCAGGTTCTGGCAGACATCAAAGCGGGCAAATACCGCTATTGATCGACGCAGAAAAACGGCAACACCCGAAAAGACCAACACACCGCGTGTTGGTCTTTTTTTTCACCTTTGCTATAACCAATTAAACCCACACCAAAGGTGAAGCCATGTACAGCGAGGACGTCGATGCCCGCCGCGGCATTGCCCAACTGGCCCTGAAGGGATTTTTCAATCTCGCCCAGCGCTGGCAGTTGTCTCGACCGGAAGCGATGACACTACTGGGACTCACCGCAACTTCCACCTACGCCAACTGGAAAAACGGCAAGACGGGCACGCTCCCCCGCGACACCCTCGAACGCATTTCCTATCTGCTGCATATTGACGACGCACTGCGCCAACACTGCCAACACGACACCCATCTGAACCATTGGCTGCGGGAATCCCATGCTCAATTGCACGAACAGTCGCCACTGGGTCGCATGCTGCAGGGCAACGTAATCGACCTGCACTGGGTTCAGCAGCACATTGGGCAACTGACTCTGGGTCTGGAAGCGCCAATCAGGGCCTATGATTCCCGCAGCGAGGCCTCAACGGTGGCCGACCAGTCACCGCGCGCGACAATTCATTCACTCTGAGTTGCTCAGCACCGTTCTACCGTTGCCCGTGTCAGGGCTTTTTGTTGTAGTAGCCGCACCCTGACTACGGAGTGAATCATCATGTTAAAGACTGCTGTAACCGAATTGCTTGGCATCCAACACCCCATCGTACAGGGTGGCATGATGCACGTCGGACGCGCCCAACTGGCCGCCGCTGTATCCAACGCCGGCGCACTGGGCATCATCACCGCCCTGACCCAGCCCACTCCGGAAGATCTGGCCAAGGAAATCGCCCGCGCCCGTGAACTGACCGACAAGCCTTTCGGCATCAACGTCACCCTGCTGCCCACCATCAAGCCGGTTCCCTACGAGGAATACGTGCGCGTTATCATCGAAAGCGGCGTGAAAATCGTGGAAACCGCTGGTCGCAGCCCGGAGCAGTTCATGCCCGCATTCAAAGCGGCTGGCGTGAAAGTCATTCACAAGTGCACCTCCGTACGTCACGCACTGAAAGCCGAGAAAATCGGTTGTGACATGGTTTCCATCGACGGTTTCGAATGTGCCGGCCACCCGGGTGAAGACGACATCCCCGGCCTGGTACTGATTCCTGCTGCTGCCAACGCCCTGAAAATCCCGATGCTGGCATCCGGTGGTTTCGGTGACGGTCGCGGTCTGGCGGCTGCTCTGGCTCTGGGCGCCGACGGTATCAACATGGGTACCCGCTTCGTTGCCACCAAGGAAGCGCCGGTGCATGAGAACCTGAAACAACGCATGGTAGAAGCATCCGAGCTGGATACCGCCCTGATCTTCCGCACGCTGCGTAACACCGCCCGTGTATTCAAAAACAGCGTGGCTGACAAAGTAGTGGAAATCGAAGCTCAGCCCGGTGCGACCAACTTCGAAGACCTGGCGCCCCTGGTTGCTGGCGTGAAAGGCCGCGAAGTCATGGACAAAGGCGAAATGGAATACGGCATCTGGACCGCTGGCATGGTGATGGGCCTGATCAAGGACATCCCGGACTGCCACACCCTGGTGACCCGTATCGTGTCGGAAGCGCAGGAAATCATCAGCGCACGCCTGGGTGGCATGGTGCGGTAATCGCACCGCGGCAAATAAGAAAATCCGCTCAACCGCAAAAAGAAGAGGGAGCCAATCGGCTCCCTCTTTTCATTCATGCTGCCTGCTGTTGCGGCTGATACAAAATCGATTCAGAGAATTCGAACATCGGAATCAGTTCCTTGTCACTCATGGAGTGCACAACCTTGCGCACCACCGTGTGGGCCGCGCCCTGAATGGTATCCGCTGCCACCGACGCCACCTTGTTCATTACCAACCCCATTTTCAACATGCGAATCGGCTCGTGCATATACGCGTCGACGGCAACATCGATCAGCTCGCACAACGCCTCGGCATAATCATCCTTCACAGCTGCCGGCGACTGCTCGCGTCCCTGTTGCACCGCAGTGCCCAACCGGCTCCGCAACTCACCGCTGACAGGCACGGCCACATAGGTGGGAAAACGCCGGCTCTGCCGTAACTGCATCATCAAACCGTTGATGTAGTCCGCCAATTGGGCCCGGTCCTTCGCCGATAGTTTCTTCGTTACCTGCTTCAGCGTCAGGTGAATGGTTTTCTTGATGGCGGAAACGCCGCCCAACACCACTTTCTTGCCCATGCCGTTCAATTGCACGGACTCGATGGGCGACAGAAAATACTGGTCCAGGCACTCGTCAGCGAATTGCGCCAACAAGTTATACAGCTTTTCCGTTTGCTCCTTCTCACCCACCGACGCCAATGCTGCACGGTAGTCATTGTTGAGCTGATACAAGGATTCGCTTGCACCGAATCCCAAATACCACTGATGGCTCATGCCGCAACTCCCTTCCGTTAAAATGGCGCCATTAAACCAGATGGTCGCGCCGGGCCCAATGACCTCAGAGCCCAACAAGCCGGTTGACATTATCAATCGGCAAATGCAGTCCAGCTGGCGAACCAAAGTGACTTCGTCCCATTTTTGACAGTTTCATGTCACCTGGCCAAAAAGCTGCTATACCTGTGACATCAAAATAACAAAGACGACAGGGAGCGCGCATGCTGCAGGGTTACGTTCATCCGGATTTTGGCAAGGTCGCCGACATGCTCACCCACCAGATTCCCCGCAACCGCCCTGGAGGGGCGGCGCTAACGGTGTACCACAAAGGACAATGCGTAGTGGACATCTGGGGCGGCACCCGCAACCGCGATGGTGATGCCTGGCGATCGGATACCCTGGCGCTCTCGTTCTCCACCACCAAAGGCGTCGCTTCCACCCTGCTGCACATTCTGGTGGACCAGGGCCTGCTGCACTACGACGATCCTGTCAGCAAACATTGGCCCGAGTTCGGTCAGAAATCCAAGCAACCAATCACCGTGCGCCAACTGATGTGCCACGAGGCCGGCCTCTATCATATCCGTGAGATGATCGACGACGCCGAACAGATGCTGGATTGGAATTTCATGGTGGGGGCTCTGGAACGCGCCAAGCCGATTCATACACCAGGTGCAACCAACGGCTATCACGCACTGACCTATGGCTGGCTGGTGGGGGAATTGATCCAGCGCGTCACCGGCAAATCCTTCGCGCAGGTGCTGCAGGAAAAGCTGGCGTCGCCACTGGAACTGGATGGTCTGTATGTAGGCCTACCGGATAGCCAGGTGCGCCGTCGCGCGGAACTGGTCAACAGCATCGGTCACGGTGACCCGCGTTTTCAGGCCGAACGCCATCTGCAGAAAATGCTGCTGCGCGCCGTTACTCAGGGCCTGAAGATCGCCAACATCGATCTGGATAAAACCATCTCGGCGCTGGTACCGAAAGGCGCGCTGTACATGGACTTCAACCATCAGGATTTCTCCAGTGCCTGTATTCCGGCTGCCAACGGCATGTTCACCGCGCGCTCGCTGGCCAAGCTGTACGCAGTGCTCGCCAATGGTGGTGAATTGGATGGCGTGCGCATTCTGTCGCGGCAAGCCGTCAATCACATCATGCAGATTCAGAATCGCACCATGGGGGATGTGATCCCAGTGCCCATGCATTGGCGTCTCGGCTATCACCGCGTAGTCGCCCTGGGCGTTGCCACTGGCCACAGCTTCGGTCATTTCGGTTTTGGCGGCTCCGGTGCCTGGGCCGATCCGGTACGCAATCTCTCCGCCGCGATGACATTGAACAGTGGCGTAGGCACTCCGTTCGGTGATGCCCGCATCGTGCAAATCACGGGCGCGATCGTGCGCTGCGCTGAACAGCGTTACCACATCACCGACGCGGAAGATGTGCGCGGCATTGGTCCGTTTTTCCCGCGAGAGCGCCGCACTACTTACGGCACCGCGCGCAAACTGGTGGCCGGTGTATTGCCCCGGCGTCGCACCAGCGACGTATCTATGGCCTGATATTCGTCACTGATCTGCACGCCTGAATATCACACAGCCGCGACCGGTCTTTAGATCGGTCGTCCCGCTTTTAGGGTTAACATTCTAATTCAGCTAGTTACCATCCACGGCCTGTATTGCTGAGTCGTCCACCCGGTGTTGGCGCGCATTTTGTCGCCAGGGTGAGTCAGCTTTATGGAATTCGAATGAGGTCAACGAATCCAATCGTAAGTGAGGGACATAACAATGAGCGAATTTACGGATCGCCTGAAGGGACAAGTGGAACAGTTCAACAACTCGATAGACCAAATCATCAACGCATCGCGCGGCCTCTACATCAAACTCAAAGAAGAAAGTAACAAGCAATTCGACGAGTGGGTAAAAGCGGGTGAAGCGCAAAAACTCGCTGACGAATCCCTGTTGAGCCAGATCAGAAAAGACATCGCGTCTCCATTCGATGATGTCAAAGGTTCACTGGACCATCTTCGGTCCGCCTCTTTGGGACTGGTCATCAAAGCCCGCGAAGCCGGTGAGCAATACTTCAACGAACTGGTAGAGCTCGGCACCGCGAAAGAACAAGTCACTGAATAATCAGGGCTTGCCTGCAATACCCGCGAAAGGCGACCGACCGTCGCCTTTCGTTTTGCACGCCCGTACGACATATACCTGTAACCGGAAATCCTGTACCATCGAATCTTTCTTTGCTCGACCGACCCATCGAGGGCGGTTACGCCGACTATACTGAGTACAATTTAACCGAGCGCTTGAGAAAGGTTGTTATGTCCGAAACGGTCCGGGAAAAAGCCCCCTTAAACTGGGTCACCACGATTCTGTTCAGTGCAACCTTTGCTGTAGCGGTAACTGCGGTTCCTATCTACGGTTTTATGGTGGGTTACGACTGGGTTCAGTGGCTGATGTTCACGCTGGTACTGGGCTGCTGCGGCATGTCCATCACCGCCGGTTACCACCGTCTTTGGTCCCACCGCGCATATGACGCCCATTGGCTGGTTCGTGCCTTCTTCGCCTTCTGGGGCGCAGGCGCTCTGCAAAATAGCATTCTGATCTGGGGCTCCGGCCACCGTCGTCACCACCGTCATGTGGACGACAATGAAAAAGATCCTTACTCCATCAATCGCGGTTTCTGGTTCGCGCATATCGGCTGGATGCTGCGCAACTACAAGAGCGGCACCGTCGACCTGGCCAACTCGCAGGACCTGCAGCGTGACCCCATCGTCATGTTCCAGCATAAGCACTACCTTGCCCTGGTATTGCTGAGCAACATCGGCGTACCTGCATTGCTGGGTTACCTGCACGGCGACATCATCGGCACTCTGCTGCTGGTGGGTGTGGCACGTTTGGTAGTGAGCCACCACGTTACCTTCTTCATCAACAGCCTGTGCCACATGTGGGGCGGTCAGCCTTACACCAACACCAATACCGCCAAAGACAACTTCTTTCTGGCGCTGGTGACTTACGGCGAGGGCTATCACAACTTCCACCACTATTTCCAAACGGACTACCGCAACGGTGTGCGCTGGTGGCAATTCGATCCCACCAAGTGGGCGATCAATGCGTTGTCCTGGGTGAAGTTGACCAGCAATCTGCGTCGGGTACCGGATTTCAAAATCCAGGAGGCCCTGGTGCAGATGCAGTTCGAGAAGGCCAAGGCCCATCTGAACCTGCTTTCTCACCTTCCTAACATGGAAGCCTGGAAAGAAACCCTGGAAACCGAATATCAGCAGTTTGTGCAGACCATGGCGGACTGGAAACAACTGCGCGGCGAGTGGTATCAGCAGAAACGCCAGGAATTCGCCGAGAAGAAACAGGAACTGCAGGACAAGTGGCAACGTGCTGTGGTGCGCACCCGCTTCCTGGAAATGGAATACGCGCTGAAAATGCAGCGCAAGCGGCTGCAACTGTTCAATCTGAATTTTGCTACCGCATAAAGCGACGATAGCGTTAACGAAAAGGGCCTCAATCGAGGCCCTTTTTTATTGGGGGTTTGCTGCAGTATCTGCGCGTCGAAAGAGATATCAGGATGCGCGGTGAAACAGACGCGACCACCAGGAGCTCGGTACCACGTCCAGATCCTCTTCCAGATCCCGCGCGCCCACAAACACCAGTTCATGACGTCCGATCCGCAGGCGATCACCGTGCTCGATCACCGCAGTTTCCAGCGGTTCGTCATTGACGAAAAAGCCCCAACAATCGCGGTGACTGGTGAGCAACCATTCTTCACCGTAATTTTCGATTTTCAAATGGCAGGGATGTAGCGTGCCATCGCTGATCGTGAAGTCTGCGCCCTTATCGGAGCCCAGGTACCAGCGAATCTGGTCGCGTTTGGGCTTCAGCACCAACTCAAGTCCTCGCAGCGGCGTGGACAGCACGATGAAACGGGCAAATTCCCCAGGTTGTAATGAATCTTTCGGACAGGAACGAACAACAGAAGACTGGTTGAGAACGAGCACATTGCCGGCACCGGTAGCTACGAAAGCCATGGTGTCTCCTCCAAGAGATCAATTGAATTTACTGCGGCGAGAGAATTATCCTCCTATAAGGGTCATTTGAAACAGCGATTTTGTTCACACTCGGGTTGCGACTTTAAGGCGCGGGAAAATCGCGGAAAATGCGGAAGTGATGGCCATGATCAGCTAAACAATCAAACTCCTGGAATCTCTCGGAATTTTTAAAAAGCTGATCGTTATGCATCCGACGTTTCAGATTGGCCCTGTGCACTGCGCCACTGCGCCGGTGAAATACCATATTGAGAAATGAACCAGCGGGTGAAAGAACTGGGTACTCCATAGCCCAATAAATCGGCGATCTGGCCGACGGTGTACTGGGAGTTTTGCATGTAGCGCATCACCAGATCCTGGCGCACGCTGTTGATGATATCGGAGAAGGTCACGCCCTGATCCACCAGACGCCGTTGCAACGTACGCACGTTCATGCCCAGGGTTTGCGCAATCTGCTCGATCGTGGCCCTTCCCAGCGGCAACAGTAGGTAGATGGCCTTGCGCACATCCAACTCCAGCGAAGGATCCGTGGAGACGGGCGCCAAGGTTTCCACATAATTTTGCGCATGCTTGGCCAGCGCCTTGTCCGCCAGCGGATTGGGCTTGTCGAGATCGTCTGCACCCAACGCAATGCCGTTGAATTCACAATTGAATTCCAGACTGCAACGGAACAGACGCTTGTGGGTTTGCAGGTCAGGCGGAGAGCCATGGGTAAAATTGACGCTCTGCGGCAGCCAGAACGCACCCAGCAAGGCACTGCATAAGCGGTACATTACACCGATCGCCAGCTCCATTGCCTGACGCGATTGCATCGGCGGATCGGTAATCACCTCTTCCCGAATGATGACGCTCTTGCCCTGCTCTTCGATGTGAATGGCCAGCGCTTCGTTGAGCAAATGGCGATATTCCACGGTAATGCGCAGAGCATCGCGCAGGCGGGGTTGGTGCATCAGTAACAAGCTGATCGCGCCGAAGTCGGACAGCTGACGCGACTCAGCCATGCGGAGACCGAACGTCATGCAGCCGCTTTCCTCGGCCGATTCCTCCAGCAACATGACGGCAGCCGTGGTGGGAATCCGTTGTTCCGGTTGCGCAATCAGCGCCCGGCTCAGACCGACCTGACGCAGCATCCGGTCGGGATTCAGCCCGAGGTGGGTGGCCACCTCTATGTAATTCGTCAGCACGCCAGCGCGGGTCAGCGCAGCCATGGGTATCTTCCTGATTTCATGCCAACGGTGGCTTATCAATATGACTTGAAAGTCACGACAACAGGCTCTTGTGGTCGGTGTATTCAGTTATAGCCAATGTGTCGCGAAATGAAAAGTAATTGTCACCTAGTGAAAAGTGGGGGGCAACGGCCCTGGCCTAAATTCCAAGTAACAGCAGAAACAAAACGGGAGAACCGCAATGGCCAAAGCCGTACGTTTTTATGAAACCGGAGGCCCCGAAGTGCTTCGCTATGAAGACGTCAAAGTGGGAGAGCCCGGTCCCGGCGAGGTTTATATTCGTCATGTAGCGGTGGGACTCAATTACGCTGATACCTATTTCCGCAACGGAACCTATCCGGTGCCAATGCCCAGTGGTCTGGGTGTAGAGGCCGCTGGCATTGTGCGTTCTGTGGGCGCTGGCGTCACCCATGTGAAAGTGGGTGATCGCGTCACCTACACCGGTTTCATCAACACGCTTGGCGCCTATAGCACGGAGCGTATCGTGCCTGCAGCGCCGTTGATCAAGCTGCCGGAAACCATTTCGTTTGAAACCGCGGCGGCGATGACGATGCGTGGTTTGACCGCATCATACCTGATGCTGCGGATTTATCCGTTCAAAGCGGGCGACAGCATTCTGTTGCACGCGGCCGCTGGCGGCGTGGGCCTGATCGTGGCGCAGTGGGCCAAATTGCTGGGGCTGGTGGTGATCGGCACCGTGTCCACCGACGCCAAAGCTGAAGTCGCCCGCGCCCACGGCTGCGATCACGTCATCAATTACAGTCATGAAAATGTGGCGAGCCGAGTGCGCGAAATCACCAAAGGTGTCGGTGTGAATGTGGTGTTCGACAGCGTGGGTAAAAACACCTTCATGTCGTCGCTGGATTCGTTGAAGCGCCGTGGTTTGATGGTGTGCGTTGGTACCGCGTCCGGCACCATCCCGCCGTTTGATCCGCAATTGCTGGCGATGAAAGGCTCGCTGTATATGACGCGTCCGGCGCTGGCCGATTACATCGCCGATCCGCTGGAAAAAGCCG
Organism: Dongiaceae bacterium; assembly: GCA_035539495.1. Classification (GTDB taxonomy): domain Bacteria; phylum Pseudomonadota; class Gammaproteobacteria; order Pseudomonadales; family Ketobacteraceae; genus Ch67. The sequence goes on along the minus strand of DATLII010000632.1, from coordinate 4,502 downwards.
CATTGGCCAACGAACTGTTCGAACTGGTGGGTAGCGGCAGAATCCGCGTGGAGATCAATCAGCATTATACGCTCGCAGATGCAGCACAAGCTCATCGCGATCTGGAATCCCGCAAAACCACCGGTTCTTCCATTTTTGTCATTTGAGGAGACAGACGATGCGCGTTGAACAACTGACCTGCAGCATCGGCGCGGAACTGCTCAATGTAAATGTGTCTGATGCCATTCACGACGACGGACTATTTGACGAGATCAAAAGCCTGTTGTTGCAGCACAAGGTACTGTTCCTGCGCGACCAGAATATCAGTCGCGCCCAACACGTAGCTTTTGCCCGCCGCTTCGGCAATCTGGAAGACCATCCCGTCGCGGGCAGCGATCCGGAAAATCCCGGTCTGGTGCGCATCTACAAATCGCCGGACGCTCCCAACGATCGTTATGAAAATGCCTGGCACACCGATGCGAGCTGGCGTGAGTGCCCGCAAATGGGCGCGGTGTTGCGTTGCGTGGAATGCCCGCCGGTGGGTGGCGATACGATTTGGGCGAACATGGCGTTGGCTTACGAGAAGTTGCCGGATGACATCAAAAAGCGGATTGCGAATCTGCGCGCCCGTCACAGCATCGAAGCCACGTTCGGCGCGGTTATGCCCGAGGAAAAACGGCTGGCACTGAAAACCATGTTTCCCGATCCCGAACATCCGGTAGTGCGCACGCATCCTGAAACTGGCGAGAAAGTGTTGTTCGTCAATGCGTTCACTACGCACTTTACCAACTATCACACGCCTACCAACGTACGTTATGGCCAGGACTATGCGCCTGGGGCGGCCGAGTTGCTGCAGTATCTGATTCGGCAGGCATTTATTCCGGAATATCAGGTGCGCTGGCGTTGGAAAGCCAACAGCATGGCGATCTGGGACAACCGAGCAACACAGCATTACGCCGTGATGGATTATCCGCCCTGCCATCGCAAGATGGAGCGTGCGGGCATCATGGGCGACAAACCATTTTGAACGTCCGCCCAATCACACAGACACTGCCGCGCGCTTAACGTGCAGCGGCTATGCGATAAGAACGAGGTAAACAGCATGCAGTTTTTGGATGATTCACTCGACCCGAAAAACCAGGACAAAGTCGTCATCACCGTCGCACCTTACGGTCCCGAGTGGATGCCAGCGGATTTTCCTGAAGATATTCCGGTGACGATGGAAGAGCAGATTCAGAAAGCCGTGGACTGCTACGAAGCGGGCGCCACCGTACTGCATCTGCATGTGCGTGAACTGGATGGCAGTGGGTCCAAGCGTTTGTCCAAGTTCAATGAGCTGATTGACGGCGTGCGCAAAGCAGTACCCGACATGATCATCCAGGTGGGCGGTTCAATTTCGTTTGCACCGGAAAGCGATGGTGAAGCGGCAAAGTGGTTGTCTGACGACACCCGTCACATGCTGGCGGATCTGACGCCGAAACCTGATCAGGTGACGGTTGCCATCAACACCGTGCAAATGAACATTACCGAGCTGATGTATCCGGAAGACATCAAAGGCACATCGCTGCATGAACCCGCCTATTGGGAAGCGTACCGCGAAATGACGGTGCCGGCCGGTCCGGGCTGGGTGGAAGAACATTTACGTCGTCTACAAGCATCCAAAGTGCAACCGCATTTCCAACTGACCGGCATGCATTCGCTGGAAACACTGGAGCGATTGGTACGCAAAGGATGTTACCGCGGCCCGCTGAATCTGACCTGGGTTGGCATCGGTGGTGGGTTTGATGGCCCCAATCCGTATAACTTCATGGAGTTCATCCGTCGCTCGCCCGATGGCGCTTGCCTGACGCTGGAAACGCTGATGAAAAACGTGTTGCCGGTGAACACGGTGGCTATGTCGTTGGGTCTGCATCCCCGTTGCGGCATCGAAGATACGTTGATCGATCAGCGCGGCAATCGGATGAGTTCGGTGCAACAGATTCAACAGCTGGTGCGCATCGCCCATGAACTGGGGCGTGATGTGGCGAATGGCAAAGAAGCGCGCGAGATTTATCGTATCGGTACCTGGTATGCCAACGCTGATGAAACATTGGCAGCCAACGGCATGACACCCAACCGCCAGCCTGGCCAGAAAAACGTGCCGCTGCGCATGGTGTAAAAGCACGCGCAGATTTGGAACCGGACGCGCTGGATGCTTGTGCAGATTCAGCGCGGTCACCATCGCGCGCTTTTATCAGAACGTTGAAAGCTAGCTGAACGCTGAGAGAGAGTTTCGAGACATGGCCCACTATCACGCGACCTTGGACGGAACTGAAAACATGACACCTCCGGTGTCCCGCCCTTATGCCTGGATTGTCTTTGCCCTCACCATGGGTCTGTTGATTTCAGACTACATGTCACGGCAGGTACTCAACGCCGTATTCCCGCTGATCAAGAATGAGTGGGTTCTGAGCGATCAACAACTGGGTTTGCTCAGCGGCATCGTCGCACTGATGGTGGGTTTGCTCACGTTTCCCTTGTCGTTGATGGCGGATCGTTGGGGCCGGGTGAAAAGTCTGGCGCTGATGGCGACGCTATGGAGTCTGGCAACACTGGGTTGCGCGCTGGCACAAAGTTACGAGCAGATGTTCCTGGGCCGTTTTTTGGTGGGCGTGGGTGAAGCAGCCTACGGTAGCGTCGGTATCGCTGTGGTACTGGCAGTATTTCCCCATCATTTGCGCGCTACCCTGGCCGCCGCATTTATGGCGGGTGGTATGTTCGGTTCGGTATTGGGCGTGGGGCTCGGTGGAGTCATTGCCGCGCATCTGGGTTGGCGCTGGGCTTTTGCCAGCATGGCATTATTTGGTCTGGCGCTGGCATTGCTCTATCCGATCGTGGTGCGGGAAAAGAAAGTCACCGTGCCGCCCACAAAGACACAAATGTCCTCACCTGCTGTCCAGCGTCCATTACGCACCTTGTTCAGTAGCCGTTCGGTATTGTGCGCCTATATCGGCAGCGGCCTGCAACTGTTCGTGGTCGGCACCATGATCGTGTGGTTGCCCAGCTATCTGAATCGCTACCACGATATGGGTACTGAAAAAGCCGGCGGTGTAGCCGCAATCATTCTGCTCTGCAGCGGCGTCGGCACCATTCTGTGTGGCATGCTGAGTGATCGGATGTGTCGGAATTCGCCGGCCAGCAAGATTTCCCTGGCCATCGTCTACTGCATCGGCAGTTGTCTGTTGTTGTCGCTGGCCTTCATGTTGCCACATGATTCTGCGCAACTGGTGTTGATCACCTTGGGCATGATGCTGGCAGCTGGCACCAATGGTCCGTCCAGCGCGATGGTAGCCAATCTCACGCACTATTCAGTGCACGGCACCGCGTTCGCCACTCTGACCTTGGCCAATAATTTATTGGGATTGGCGCCAGGCCCTTTCATCACCGGCAGGTTGTCCGATCTGATTGGTTTACAAACCGCATTTCAGTGGGTGCCATTGGTCAGCATCGCTGCCTCCGCCGTGTTCCTGCATGCGCGTAGCAGCTATCTCAACGATATTGGCCGTATGACCCCGCCCGTCAGTTTCGCACAGGCCGGTGTATGAATTTCAGTATCACGGCGCAGGTTCCGAATCAGGCGCGCGAACTGGCGCCCGGTATTGCCGTCAGCATGATCGTAGCGGCGGCGGCCAGTTTTTTGGCCGAACACTATGGCACGCCGGTGATGCTGTTGGCGTTGCTATTAGGCATGGTGCTGAATTTTCTGGTCGATGATGCGAAATGCAAACCGGGCATTGAATTCACTGCACGCGGTGTGCTGCGTTTAGGTGTGGCGCTGCTGGGCATTCGTATCACACTGGAACAGATCGTAGGTCTGGGTTGGAAACCGGTGGCACTTGTCATCACGCTGGTGATCACCACCATTCTGGTGTCGGTGGTGGCGGCGAAAGCGCTGGGATTCAAGCGACTGTTCGGTATGCTGACCGGCGGTGCGACAGGTATTTGCGGTGCATCCGCCGCCCTGGCTTTGGCCGCGGCATTACCGGCACATCCGCAAAAAGAAAAAGCCACGTTGTTCACCGTGATTGGCGTGTCGGCGCTGTCGACGCTGGCCATGATTCTGTATCCGATGATCGCCGACTATTTTGGGCTTTCACCGCAACTGGCGGGTGTTTTTCTGGGTGCCACTATTCACGATGTCGCGCAGGTTGTGGGCGCAGGCTACAGCATGTCGAATGAAACCGGTGATGTGGCGACCGTAGTGAAATTGATGCGCGTTGCCATGCTGCTGCCCGTTATTTTGTGCGCGGTCATGATCACCCGGAAACAATGTATCGAAACTGGCGGCAAGCGGCCTCCCCTGCTGCCCTGGTTCGCAGTGGGATTTTTGCTGCTGGCAAGTCTGAACAGCGCCGGCTGGATTGCCCCCACCGTGCAGACACTGGGTAACGATCTGTCCCGCTGGTGCCTGATCGTCGCCATCAGCGCATTGGGCATGAAAACCCGGCTGCGGGATCTGGCATCCGTTGGCATCAAACCAATTC
>DATLII010000631.1:0-4272 GCA_035539495.1 Dongiaceae bacterium | reverse complement strand
CATCAATCCCTCGCGTGAATCCGGTAACTATTTGATGAGTATTGCCGAACGGATGGTGTCGTTGAAGACAAAGGAATATGTACTCACCAAGTCGGTCAAACGGGGCCTGGCCTACTACACCGCAGAGGGATTCGAGATCAGTGTTCCACAACTTGGCGCGCAAAAGCAGGTAGTTGGCGGTGGCCTTTATCAGCAGGGAATTGGATTCGCCGTTGGTTTCGATCGGCTGATGTTGTGTCAGTAGGTTGTCGCATCAGGGTCGCCATAGTTGAATTAGTGGGTTTTTACTCCGAACCGATTTCGGTCCATGCTGTAGAAGACGTTCACACAAAAGGATCCACCATGTGGTTTGCCCTGGGCTCCATCAGCCTGATCGGATGCATCTTTTTCTTCGTGCGCTGGCGGTCGGCCAGCCGTTGGCAGGGTACTCAGGTCCAGTGCGGCCGGCTGCCCTATGAATACTGCCTGCAAAAACATAAATCCAAGATCGTAAAGGTGATCATCGGTGTGTCTTGCGATACGCCGTTCGAATTCTGTTTGAAGCCCGAGAATGTAATCGACCGCATATTCAAGTGGCTGGGCTTGTCGTTGGAGCAGCAGATCAATCATCTGCATTTCGACGAAAAGGTGTACATCGTATCCGACGACGCTCGTCTGGGCGTTCTGCTCAAATACAGCAAGACTCTGCCAACCTTGCTGGAATCTCTATTTGCTGAGCAGCGTTTCACGTTAGGCCGTGTTCGCAAGCTGTGGTGCCAGAACGGACGTGTATGGGTGGAATGCAAACCCGCTAAAGGTTTCGATGACGGCGACGAAGTCTTGCTGGCGAAGGAAGTGCTGCCCGATCTGAATATTGTGCGCGATGCGCTACTGGAACGACCCAACACGAGCAGCGAATCTCGGGACCACTTCATTGCCCGAGCCGCCATTCTGGTGGGCTTTAGCACGGCGCTGGCCGTGAACGGCGCGGTTCAAGTATTTCGAACGCTGTTCGGCAAATTTCCGGCGATGATGGATCGGGCTGGATTGTGGCAGACGGCAGGGCTGGTGGGTGGCAGCGTGGCGATTGGCCTGATCATCCTGTGCGTGTTCTGGTTGGGCCGCACGTCGCGAGCACATCTGGTGTTGATCGAGTTGCTATTGGTCGGCACAGCGGGCTGTGTGTTAACCGCTACCACTGAATTGCGTGATTACAACATCGAATTTGATCAGAGCGCAGTGCGTAATGAATCCGTGAAAGTGGACCGGTTCTACACCACACGTTGCGGCAAGCGGAATAGCTCAACCTGCTACCACGTTCGGCTGGCGCCTTTTCCTGGCAAGCCGGACGGGGTTGAGCTTAACCTAAGCAGTGACACCTACTACCGCTTGCATAACCATTCGCACCTTGTTCTACCCGTGCATGCTGGCGCGTTGGGTTGGCGGTGGGTGGATGAACCGCAAGCGCCATCGCCCTGATGGTGGGTTGCGAAACGGCCATCTCAGCTATTGTTTCAACCGGACAGTAACAGGCACCCCACCTTCCGGTTGCGTAGTACCCGCAACATTGGTCTGGCTGGGCCAGACAGCGTTATTCTTGTATTTCGATTCCCACTCTGTTTTCAGCAGCAGAACCGCAAACAAAATCTTCAGTTGCTGCCGCGCCTGGTTCAAGCCGACGCAGGTGCGCTGGCCACCGCCAAACGGGAAAAATTCATAGGGCTTGGGCCCTTTGTTTTCCAGCCACCGTTCCGGCCGATATTGCTCGGCATCGTCGCCCCATACATCCTTGCGTCGCCCGATCAGATAAGGCGAGGTGACAATGTTGATGCCGGCGGGTAAGTCATAGCCAGCAATGTGGACGTCTTTGATCAGGCAGCGCATGGTGGCCATGATGGTGGGGGTCAATCGCTGCGATTCCATAAAAGCGGCATTCAAGTAACGCAACTGGCTAACGGCGTGGGCATTGAATTTACCCTGCTCCGCAATCGAGGCTTTCACTTCCGCGATGATTTTTTCGCACACAACTGGATTCTTCATCAGCCAGAGCGCGAAAAAGCCACCGGTTCCTGCGGAGGTTTCGTGGCCGCCAAACAATACCGCCAACGATTCCGCAATCACCCGGTCCTCTGACAACAGTTCGCCGCTGCTATCGGTGGCGATACTGAGGTAATACAGAATATCGTTTCGGTTGTCGTCCCGATGCGCACGGGCCTGCCGGATATCACGACGCAACATCTGATCCAATTGCGCCTTCAACTCAACGGCCCGGCCCCAGGGCGTAAAGTAAAAGCGCTTTTCCTTGCCGAAATTACCCTTTGCTATCTTTTCCTGGTAGAGCCGATGCATGCGGCCGCGCCAGCGAGTCGGCCCCACCATCATGCCCAGCATGAACATGGTGTTGTTGGTGGACAGGTGCAGCCACCGCGCCATCAGGCTCTTATATTGCTCTTTCACAGGGCCGGATTTATGGCCTGTCAGCGAGAAGCAGGCAATATCGAGAGTGACATCACCCACAAAGCGCGTTATGTCGATCTGCTGGCCATCCACGAGCTGCGCAACCCGGCGTTCGATAATGTCATACATATCGACGGCGCGATCTTTCAGCCGCTCCGAGTTCACATTGGGGATCAGGATTTTGCGCGCATCCTTGTGCTCGATGCCGCCCAGAAACCCCGTTTGCTTTTCTCCGACATCGATGGGGAAAGGCATGCGGGCTTGGTCGATATGATCATCCGGTATGGCCATGACTTCCTTCACGGCCGACGGCGTGTTCAGAAATACCATGGGGCGGGACGCGGGAGCTGTAATCGTAAACGCGTCACCCAATTCGTTCATGTTCTTACTCAGGTATTCGAAAGGGCCTTTGCTCATTGCCAGCCCCTGTTTCATCTTGGATTCTTTGGGCCGTTGCGGCAGCTTGTCCAGATCGAAAGTGATTGCACCCATGAACGACTTCCTTTTTTAGCGCAGCGCGTCTTCTTCTTGCACCAAGGGGCGACTCTCTCGGGTGCCGCGCATCTTTGTTCCTTTAGGTGGGCGGTTGCCATCGTCGTGCGCCAGAATCACATGGTCATCATGTACTTCCAGCAATACACCCACAAACGGCATTTCAGCCAGGCTGCCTGTTACCCGATAGCTAATCATGTCGCCGGGTTGAAAGGTCTTCTCGTCGAAGTTGAATTTGAACGGGCAGCGCTCTTCGCTGGGATTGACCATCTCTTTCATGTTGTTCGACCTTCTACAGACTGAATGAAGAAAAGCAGGGGGAACAACCAATGTAGATAAATATGGAAACGCAGTAAATGCAATTTGATGGGCGAGGGGTATTTGTACTTTGAATTTATCCCTGCGCGAACTAGGAAGGATACGGCGGCGCAATAATGGGTGAGGCGAGGATTCTGCTTGATCAGATGAATGTTAAGACATTTTCGGCCTGCACTGCAGGCCGAAGCCGAGCCTAATCACGGCCAAGCCTAGTCAAAGTCAATTAGCCCACCCATAGCTGGCATTCACCCAGATAGCATCCCCCGTTGCGGTTTTAACTTCGGTAGCATCTCCATCTGTAATGGTGCGTGTAGTACCAGGTTCAAACGGAATGATGTGCAGCCAAGTGCCCGCCGAGCTACCCGACATCAAAAACGCCAGCCATTTTCCATCAGGCGAGAAGACCGGTGCCCAACAACCGAGAACCGCTGTGTCGGTCGCCAGCCAGGAATTTCCGGTGTTGCGATCATAAACAGTAATTTGCGAATGAAGCGCTGACGAACTGTCATACGCGATATAGCGACCGTCCGGCGATGCGCTGTAGGAGCCGTGCTTGGGTGAAACCTCCAGCTGCAAGTCCTGGGGATTGGCAAAGTTTGCATCAAACACGAAGAGCCGATCATTATCGTCGCGCGCCAACAATTCGCCTGTGCCGATAAATACGGGTTCCTCGAAACCAACAATGGTTTTAACGTAATTATGGGTAACCAGATTGGCGATATAGATTCGGTCGATCCGGGTGTCATCCGTTGTCGATGTCATTTCATTTACGCTGAATGCGATCAAGGTGGCATCGGCATTCAGCGCGGCAGCGCTGGTCGCAAAACTCAGCAAATCAACGGAACCCGCAGAATAGGTATTGAGAATGCCCAGATCCAGTGAACGGAGATCTATTTTCCAGGCGCCGTCACCAAAGTCGCTGTTCACATCGGCAATTACGCCTGTGCGTGATACTCCGAGGCCTGGATCGTCGTTCGTATCGGGCGGGGCAATGGAGCGTGTTTGCAGGGTGGCAAGATCCAGTAC
>DATLII010000630.1:0-6819 GCA_035539495.1 Dongiaceae bacterium | reverse complement strand
CGGTTGTTCGATATCAGTGTTTACCTGGAAGGTAATGTCATCGATCTCGGCTCCATGAAATTGCAGGTGGTGGAAGCCTGCAGTGGCCTACGCTATCTATTCCCCCTGATGGCGCTGAGCCTGATTCTTGCTATCTTTTTCAAAGGCCCGCTCTGGATGCGAGTGCTGATTTTTTTCTCCAGTATGCCGGTGACCGTTTTTATGAATAGTTTCCGTATCGGCGTCATCGGCGTCACCGTGGAATACTGGGGTAAAGAGATGGCGGAAGGATTTTTGCACGATTTTGAAGGCTGGGTGGTATTCATGTCCGCCTTGCTGGTGCTGCTGTTGGAAATTTTCCTTGTGATGCGTTTAACCGGTGACCGGCGCCCGCTAATGGACGTGCTCGCTTTGGAACTCCCGGCGCCTCGTGATTCTGCGCTACCAACTCGTTCACGTTCCATCCCCACACCTTTCTACGTCGCGGCGGCGATACTGCTTGCATTCACTTTCGTCAATCAGTCGATGATGGTTACGGATGCGGTGCATCCGATGCGGGAAAAGCTCGATCGTTTTCCATTGTTGTTGGGTGATCGGGTTGGTACTACGTCTGTGCTGGAGGGAATCTATCTGCAAGAGCTGCAGCTGGATGACTATTTGCTGGCAGATTATCGATCTACCACCAGCCAATCGATTAATTTCTACGTTGCCTACTATGATGTACAAGCAGAGGGCGCAGGTACCATTCATTCGCCGAGGTCCTGTTTGCCGGGTTCGGGATGGCGTATCAAGGAAATCACGCAGCAACCGCTAACAGACATCCAGATATCCGGTGTACCTCTGACGGTAAACCGGGCGATCATCGCCAAAGATAGTCAGCAGGTGCTGGTGTATTACTGGATGCAGCAGCGTGGCCGCGTGATCACCAATGAATTCATGGCCAAGTGGTGGATTTTCTGGGACCGCCTGACCAAAGGACGTTCCGACGGTGCACTGGTTCGGGTGATGGTGGAACTGGATGCTTTCGGTAATGTTGATGCGGCCGAGCAGCAACTGCGGCGCTTTGTAGCGGAAGCAGCACCTCATTTACCGCGTTTTATTCCGGACTGACAATCGGAACAGACATTGTAAGATGGAAAAAGCCCTTCGAATTTGAATCGAAGGGCTTTTTTGTTATCCAACTGTCATTTTACATTCATATCATCCCCGCAGCTGTTGGTTGGGGGAAAGCATGAAACAAGTCTTGCAAGATTTGCGTACCGGCGCCACGTCAGTAGAGAACGTACCCTGTCCGATGGTTCAACCGGGCCAGGTATTGATCCGCACAGTACAAACGCTGGTGTCCGCTGGCACTGAGAAAATGCTGGTGGATTTTGGAAAAGCCAGCCTGATCGAAAAGGCGCGCCAGCAGCCGGACAAAGTGCGGATGGTGCTGGACAAGATCCGCACCGATGGCTTGGTGCCGACGTTGGAAGCCGTGCGTGCCAAACTCGATCAACCGATTCCCATGGGTTATTGCAACGTGGGTGTGATAGTGCAGTGCGGTGACGGTGTTGCCGGTTTGCTGCCCGGAGATCGTGTGATCTCCAATGGACATCATGCCGAGATGGTGACGGTACCCAAACATTTGTGTGCGCGTATTCCGGATGCTGTCAACGACGACCAGGCCAGCTTCACCGTCATGGCCGCCATCGCTCTTCAAGGGATTCGTCTGGTTCAGCCTGAACTGGGTGAAACCGTGGCGGTGATTGGATTAGGTCTGGTGGGTTTGCTCACTGTGCAATTACTGAAAGCCAGCGGTTGCCGGGTGATTGGTTTCGATTTCGATGCAGAGCGTGTTTCGTTGGCACGTCAATTTGGCGCCGAGTCAGTGATTTTGCGTGAAGGCGTCGATCCAGTGGCCGCCGCACTGGCGTTCACCCGCAATGTGGGAGTGGATGCCGTATTGATTACCGCATCTACGCGTAGCAATGACCCTGTCCATCAGGCTGCTAACATGTGTCGCAAGCGCGGTCGCATCGTGCTGGTGGGCGTGGTGGGATTGGAATTGTCCCGCGCGGATTTCTACGAAAAAGAATTGAGTTTTCAGGTGTCCTGCTCCTATGGGCCAGGCCGCTACGATCCCGACTACGAACAGCGCGGCCGGGATTATCCTATTGGTTACGTGCGATGGACGGAGCAGCGCAATTTCGAAGCCGTATTGACAGCCATGGCTGCCGGTTCATTGCGTTGTGACACGATGATCAGCGCCCGTTTCCGTTTGGATCAGGCGCAGGACGCCTACGCTGCCATCGCGCAAGGTGGAACGCTGGGTGTTGTGCTGGAATGCGACCGTCGTCAGGCACTGGATCAGTTACTGGAATCCAGCATACGTTCGCAAGCGAATGGCGATTTGATTCCACCGTTGGGACCACTGCAGGTTGGATTCATCGGAGCGGGTAATTACGCCAGCCGCGTTTTGATTCCCGCGTTCCGAAAAACCGATGTGCAGTTGGCACGAATCGCATGCAGCGGCGGCACCAGCGGTGTGATCGCCGCCCGAAAATTCGGCTTCGATGCAGTGACCACCGATAGTAACGCCTTGCTACAAGATCCGACGGTGAACCTGGTCGTTGTCGCCACCCGTCACGACAGTCACGCCCGCTACGCGAGTGAAGCCTTGCTTGCGGGCAAGCATGTGTTCGTGGAAAAGCCGCTCGCGATCGAACACAGTGATTTGATCAATATGGAACATGCTTACGCCTCCACCCGTAAGCAAGCGAATTGCCCACAGTTGATGATTGGTTTTAATCGTCGTTTTTCGCCGTTGATTATTCCCTTGAAGCAGGCAATTGATCCCGAGCAGGAACCGGTCTGTATCAATATCACTGTAAATGCGGGCCAGATTCCGGCGTCAAGCTGGATTCAGGACCGCAAGACGGGAGGTGGCCGGATCATCGGTGAGCTGTGCCATTTTATCGACCTGGCCCTGCATCTGGCGGGGAGTTCCATCACGGCTTATGACATCCGTGCGATTGGTAATCAGCGTTTCAACGGCATCACCAGTGACAAATGTGTGGTGCAACTGAAATTTGCCAACGGCAGTGTCGCATCGTTGCAATATTTTGCGAATGGACATGCCGCTTTTCCCAAGGAGCGTATCGAGCTGTTCTGGGCTGGTCATGTGTTTCAGGTGGACAATTTCCGTAAGCTGCGCAGCTACGGCGGCTTGGTTCAGCCCCGCTCCCTGTGGCGGCAGGACAAGGGTAATGCTGCTTGCGTGGCCAGTTTCGTGGATTGCCTGCGCAATGGACGCACCGCCCCCATTCCTTTCGATGACATGCTGCAGGTCAGCCGTTGCGCCATCGAATTGACTGCAATGCTGGAAGGTTGACCCATGTTGGCACGCGCGGGGCTCTATTTCAGGACGGCCAGGCATATTCCGTTGGCCCAGCTGTTGTATTTTATTGCGCGGCGTTGGTGGCCTCGCGCTACGGCTGATCGTGGTCGCCCTCTGCAAACCCAGTTGTCTCTGCCCACGCCGGTTCAGCTGCGTTGCGCATTTGCGCCGCCGGAAAGCTGTATTGTAAATGATCGTTTTTGCTTTCTGGCGCGTACATCACCTTTTACTATCACCGACATCGACTGGAGTAGCGCCGGTCTGCCGAAACTGTGGCGGTATCATCTCCATTATTTCGACTGGTTACGACAGCCTGGATTGGACGCAGCATGGCTAGGCGCTAGTGTGTCGCATTGGATTGATCACAATCCTGTGGGTCGCGGCGAAGGTTGGGAACCCTATACGGTTTCGCTGCGTCTGGTGAACTGGATTCGCTTTCTCAATGCGCGGTTGATGGCAGGGGAGAGTATTGAACCGCGTTGGTTGCAGAGCCTGGAACAACAAGGTCAGTGGCTGAATTGCAATCTGGAACACCATATCCGCGCCAACCATCTGTTGAAAAACCTGGTGGCCATGGTGTGGTTTTGCGTATTCATGCGGCGACAGCCGGAATATCAAAACTGGTTGTCCCGATACTGTGATCTTTTGCAGGCAGAATTGATCGAGCAGTTCAACGCTGATGGTGGTCATTACGAGCGATCACCCATGTATCACGCGATCGCACTGGAAGATTGTATTGGTCTGTATGATTTATTGCAGGCTGCTGATGTGAGGCACGCTGTGCGAGACCGTTTGCGCAGTTTGATTCCTCACACCATTGCTTATCTCCGCGCGCTGAGTTTTGCCGATGGTCGCATTGCGTTGTTCGGTGACTCCACGCTGCACGGAGCCCTGGATTGGCACAGCTTGCATATAGGCTGGCAACTTCTGCATTCCACGCGGTCCTGGTTGGAAGAAGATCTGGCTGCAGAAGATTTCCCCGCTATTTCTCGCCTGATTCATTTGCCCTGGTCCCGCTTTGCTGTTTATGCAACACCGCATTATCGGATCGTAATTTCCACTGGCGGCGTCAGCCCTGATTACCAGCCGGGCCATACTCATTGTGACATGGGTAGTTTCGAAATCGCCACGCCGCAAGGCCGCATGATTACGGACAGTGGTGTCAGTGAGTACGCGTCGGGTCCTATGCGTCGCTATGTGCGATCCTCCAGGGCTCATAATGTCGTGATGGTAGATGATGGTGAGCAGCACGAGCTATGGGGTGAATTTCGCGTTGGCGCTCGTGGCCAGATGGATGAACTGCGAGTGGGTGCTATGGCAGATTCATCGCCAGAAGCGGTGGAAGTGCAGGTACGTATGCTGTCTCACGCGGCTTCACCGCGCGCTTGGCGCAACATTCGAACATTTCGCCTGCGGGATGACAGCATCGAGATACAGGATCTGATCTTGGTGGAAAACGCGACTTCCGATGTCGCCAAGGTGGAATCCAGTCTGCATTTGCATCCCGATGTTCAGGCCAGCATCCAGCCGCAAGGATTTCAGTTGAACTTGGGCGACAACACAGCAGTGCGGGTCCTTGTTGCCAATGCTGAAAGCGTTCAACTGGAGCCGGCCTGGTACTGCCCGGATTTCGGTGTCGCTTTGCCCGCCAGTCGTATCAGTTTGCGCTGTAGTTGCGCGGGCAGCACAAGCCTGGACTTACGGCTTGAATTTGGCGGCCGTGAGCAGGCTGCCACGGAGATTTCATGATGAAAATTCTGTTTCTTTCCCATTATTTCCCGCCAGAAGTGAATGCGCCCGCTACGCGTACCTACGAACATTGCGTGCGTTGGTTGGCCCAGGGGCATGATGTCACCGTGGTGACCTGTCAGCCCAATCATCCTAAAGGTGAGCTGTATTCAGGTTACCGCAATAGGTTGTGGCAGGAAGAACAGGTACAAGGCGTGCGCGTAATTCGGTTATGGACATTGCTGTCGGCCAATCGGGGATTCGGCCTGCGTACGTTGAATTATGTTGCCTTCATGTTGATGTGCATTCTGTTTTGCTGGCGCTTCCCGCGGCCGGACGTTGTGATCTCGACATCGCCGCAATTTTTCAACGGGTTGGCAGGCTATTTTGTGGCGCGTTTGCGTCGGGCCCGTTGGGTATTGGAAATTCGAGACCTGTGGCCCGAATCCATCGTGGCAGTGGGTGCCATGCGTGACGGTATGCTGATCCGCTGGTTGTATACCCTGGAGTTATTCTGTTATCGCGCCTGTGATCTGCTGGTACCGGTAACCGATTCATTCCGAGATTACATGGTAGGGCGGGGCGTGGACGCCAATAAAATATGCGTCATCAAGAATGGCGTGGATCTGACGCTATTTCCTGGGACGGTTACGGGTTCAGACACGGAACTGGATACCCTGTTCGAACAGCATAGATTGCGGGGAAAATTCATTGCTGCCTATGTGGGCACGCACGGTATGGCGCATCATCTCGATACGGTATTGGAAGCGGCGCAACAAACGAGAGATCGTAGCGATATTGCATATCTTCTGGTGGGCGATGGCGCCGAGCGGGAACGTTTGGCGCAGCAGGCGCGCCGATTGAATTTAGATAACCTGGTCATGTTGGAACAGATGCCGAAAAGCAAAATGCCGGCACTCTGGAGCCGGGTACAATTGTCGTTGATTCTGTTGAAGAAAAGCGACACGTTCAAATCGGTGATTCCTTCGAAGTTGTTTGAAAGTCTGGCCATGAACAAGCCGGTTGTTCTGGGTGTGGAAGGGGAGAGTGCCCGTATTCTGGAGGAATCCGGAGCTGGCATTACCATCGAGCCGCAAAGCGCAGATGCGCTCGCGGCAGCTGTTGTTCGGCTAGCAGATGATCCTGCTGCCTACGCCGCAATGGCAGCGACGGGCAAGGAATATGTCAGCCGTAACTTCGATCGTGACGTGCTGGCCACACGGTTTGCCGGTGCGATGGGTGGATTGACTGGGGTCAGCGTTCCTTTAGTGAGTGCAGACTGAATCCATGCCGATCATTGCCACGCTTGTCAGTTCGTTATTTCTCGCCGTTGTACTGATTCCCTATTTGATTCGGCATGCAGTGGCGTTGGGGCTGGTTGATCGCCCTAACGAACGCAAGTTGCATGTTGGGGCCGTACCCAGGGTGGGTGGCATCGCTATTGTCATTGCATTTCTGACGCCGTTCGCGATGTGGTTTCCGAAAAATCATGAATTTGTCGGCATTGTCGGCGGCGTAGTGCTGCTGTTTCTATTTGGCGTCTGGGATGACCGGCGTGATCTTAATTATCGCCTGAAATTTGTTGGGCAATTGCTGGCCTCGTTGCTGGTGGTAGGTCTGGGTGAAATCCGGATTGAGACCATGCCATTTCTGCAGCAACCGCTGCCGGAATCCGCCAGTTGGCTGTTGACGATTTTCTGTCTGCTGGCTATTACCAATGCGATGAATCTGGC
>DATLII010000629.1:0-3321 GCA_035539495.1 Dongiaceae bacterium | reverse complement strand
ACATGGTGTGGATGCTGCAGCAGCATTGTTGTTGTCGGCGCGCCCCTTCAATTGGAGTTTGGTTTTGGTGTTGGCGCTACCGGCCTGGCTGCCGTGGTTGCTATGGGAATTGCGTGTGCGCCGTCCACGCCGATCGACGCTGCGTAAGCCATCGCGATCGCTGCAAGCGGGATTGATGGGAACGGCACCATGAAACCGGTTTTCCGTTCCAGCAATCGCACGCGTGGATTACTGCTGGGATTGCTCGTTGTCACATTATTGATCTGGTTTCTTTCGTTGCCGCGTTTCAATCACGGTGTGCGGCCACCAGCGACAGCACCTTATCACTCTGTGGAAGGGAATGCGCCGCGGGATCTGCAGGAAGCGTTTCCTTTCAGCGCGCTTACCAAACATGGGTCCGCCAGCGTGGAAATGAAGCAGTACTTCGATCATCAGCGGCGCATCCTGGCGAGTCTGCGCACGGAGCCGGAAGCCGGCGGCGTGCGCCTGGCGGCCATGGGTGATCTGATGCGAATGACGCAGCCACAGACAGATGCATTGGCTCCGTCGCTGCGATCTTATCTGGCGCAGTTCGATCTGCTGACAGCCAATCTGGAAACGCTGATTTCGTCGCGTCAGCCCGTGCCACCCGACAGCTTGTTTCTGATGAATTCAGACCCCGTCATTCTGGATGGATTTCGTGGCGATCGTGATGCTGCGCCGAAAGCATTGTTGTCGCTCGCCAACAACCACATTCTGGATTTTTCCGATGAGACGGTATACGAAACGCTGCAGCAGCTGGAGCAGGACAACATTCGCTATCACGGCATTGCACGCCCTGGTGAAGCGCGCCGCTTTGAGCTGGTGGAGCGTAGCGGCATTCGCATTGGCTATTACGCGGCCACCACTTTTGTGAACGATATGCCTCGCCTGGATGACACGGGCGCGGCGCTGACGCCGTTGCTGGATGGCATGCGGTCGCTACCGTTCTATTTCTGGAAACCGTTCGCCGAAATTGATCTGACGGATTTGCGTAACGTGATCGCCGATATGCGAGCCGCAGGCGTGGATTTGACGGTGATCAGCCTGCATTGGGGACGCGAACATGTGCTGTACCCGGACCCACTGCAGGTAGATATCGCGCATGCCTTGGTGCAAGCCGGTGCCGATCTGGTGATTGGTGCGCACACCCATGTGCCACAACCAGCGGAGGTTTGTTTCGTCAACGGCTACGAAACGCGACTGGCACCGGCGCTGGCTGACGATGTTGCCGCGAATGGCTGTCGCTTGCAGGGCGAGGGTTCTGCCCGCAAGGGATTGATTCTTTATTCTCTGGGCAACGCGCGCAGTTATTCACTGTCGTTCTGGCAGCAATTGGGCACGGTGGCGGAATTGCAACTGAACAAACGCGACGGCGTTACCGATTGGAACTGGCAAGGATTCACCTTCACCTATGACGCGCAAGTGCAGCCACCGAACGGGCCGCGGCAGTGGCGCCTGCTGGGTGATCACCTGCAGGCGCATTGTGCTGATAACGAGTGCCCCGATCGATTGACTGCGTTAGCGGCGCAGGCGGAGCGCCATATGCAAGGCACCAGCTTGAGTGAATGGGAGGAACGCCATCAGCATTGGCTAAGCCTCAGTGACAGCGTCAATCGTTGGATCAATGTGCTGGCGGGAAATACGTCGGATCTGTTTCCTGCGCCACCTGCGCCGTGAACAATTCCTGCAGTTGACGGAAGCGCTGACCCGGGCACTGTGTCATGGCACGGCCATCGATTTCGCGCACAGGAATCAATTCCGCGCCGGTACCGGTGAGGAACACTTCATCAGCGGTGTGCAGATCGTATGGCGCCAGGGATTGTTCGCGCAGCGGCACGCCGTTTTTCAGCGCCAATTCGATAATCAGATTGCGCGTGATGCCTTCCAGTGCGCCGTCGCTCACCGGCGGTGTCAGCAGCACGCCATCGCGCACCACGAAAATATTGTCGGCGGTGCCTTCAGCAACATGGCCGTTGCGATTCAGCAGAATCGCTTCGTCCATGCCCGCCTGATTCGCTTCGATGCGCGCCAGAATATGGTTCAGATAATTCAAACTTTTTACGCGCGGATCCAGACCGTCCACCGGCAGGCGGCGTGTGCTGGCGGTAATCAGGCGCGCGCCTTTTTGACATGCTTCCGGCGTCACCATCTGCAAGCGGTCGGCGATGATGAAAAATGTCGGCTTGGGGCAGGCGCGGGGATCGAGGCCCAATGACCCTGCGCCCCGCGTGATTACCACGCGCAGATAGCCGTCGGAAAAAGTTGCGGCGTTGACGGTGGCCTCGATGAACGCCGCCATTTCTTGCAACGAATAGGGCAATGTCAACGCAATGGCGCGGGCGGATTTTTCCAGCCGCACCAGATGTTCCTGCAAGCGGAAACTGCGGCCGTTGTAAAAACGGATGCCTTCAAACACGCCATCGCCATACAGCAGGCCGTGATCGAACACGGAGATCTGCGCCTCGTGCGCGGGAATGATGGAACCGTTGATCCAGCAGAGTGCGTCAGTCGACATGAAGTGTGCCTCGTAGTGTGGTGATGGCGGTGCCGGTCAGGTTCAAACGCGTGCCGTGCAGTTCGACGCCAACCCGGCCGCCGCGTTTGGAAACCTGATGTCCGCGTAAAATGGTTTTGTCCAGGCGTTCGCCCCAGTAAGGTCCCAGGATGCAGTGAGCCGAGCCGGTCACGGGATCTTCATCCACACCGACTTTCGGCGCAAAGAAACGGGAAACGAAATCGCTGTCAGCACTGTCGCTGCGCGCGGTGATGATCAATCCGCGGGTGGGCAATTGCCGGATCGCGTTCATATCCGGAATGAAATCACGCACCTGCTGGGCGGACTGCAATTCCAGCAACAGATCCTGATTGCCGCGAGCAGCATGCACAGCCCGGCCTTGTACCGCGTCCTGCCAAATTGGTTGCAGCGTCACCGTTTGTACTTTCGCGGCGGGAAAATCCAGTTTGATCTGATGGTCGCTGCCTTGATTGCCAATGCGTTGCGCGGTCAGCACGCCGCTGCGGGTATCGAACGACAGCGTGTTGGCGGTCGCGCCCAAGTCCTGCCAAAGCGTGTGGGCCGAGGCCAGGGTGGCGTGACCGCACAGCTCCACTTCCGCCGCCGGAGTAAACCAGCGCAGCTGCCAACGGGCGTCTCCGCCTGGCAACAGAAAGGCGGTTTCCGACAGATTGAAATCCGCCGCCACGGCCTGCAGCCAGGTGTCGGGACGGGGTTGGTCCAGCAGGCACACGGCCGCCGGATTGCCGCTGAAGGGGCGGTCGGTGAAGGCGCTGACGACAAAG
>DATLII010000628.1:0-7911 GCA_035539495.1 Dongiaceae bacterium | reverse complement strand
CTGATGTCCGGCCATTACGAAACTGGCGAGCCATTACCGTTGGACATGCTGGATAAAATGCTGGCGGCGAAAAATTTCCAGTCGGCCATGATGATCGTGCGCCAACTGGAGTTTTCCATTTTCGATTTCCGTATTCACCGCGATTACGAGCCGAACCTCGACATTCACGGCGTGCTGGAAGATGTACGCGAACAGGTAGCCGTGATCAAGCCACCTGCATTCAATCGCTTCGAATGCAGCTTCAGTCATATTTTCGCTGGCGGTTACGCGGCGGGCTATTACAGCTACAAGTGGGCAGAAGTGCTGTCGGCGGACGCGTTCTCACGCTTTGAAGAGGAAGGCATTTTCAACGGAGAGACCGGTCGTTCGTTCCGCGAGCATATTCTGGAAAAAGGCGGCGAGGAAGAACCGATGGAATTGTTCAAGAAATTCCGCGGCCGCGAACCGAAAGTGGATGCGTTGTTGAAGCACAGCGGGCTGGCAGCATGACGGTCTGAATTTTCTCGGCGCATTAAAAAGGGGCAGCTTGCGCTGCCCCTTTTCGTTTCCCTGTGATGACGAAGTCCCTTTCGCCACTTCTCTTTGTTACATCCCTATAGTCATATCCCTATGGTCATCCCTGTAGCCACGACATCCTTGTCGCTGGATACTGCCATTACTCGTTGCCAGTGCCGGGTTCGGTAGTTTCAGCACGTCCATCCTTCGGTGCCACGGCCGCCACTTCCATATGCGGGTAGAACGCCTGCGGTTTCAATGTAGCGGGAACATAGAAGTCGTACGGAATCATCACCGGCTCCAGTTCACCATCATCGAAGTAACGTTTCACTACAAAGTGATAAGCGGGCTCCACCACGCCTTTGCCATCGTCATACAACACCAGATCGGCGCGTGTCAGTTCGGCGCGCAGGGCCTTGCCGGATTTGGCTTCGATTTCTCTCAGCGCACGAGTGCGGATTGTGGCTGGCTTTTCCAGCGCGGTTGAACCCAGGCTGACGGCTTTTTCCAGTTTCGGCCACTGATACACCAGACCTGCCAGCGCGCCGGCTTCACCCAGATGCACCACGATGCGACCGTCACCTTCCACTGGCAGCCCGCCGATATTCCGGCTGAAGCGCACGGTTTTCAGTTTCTCGAAAATTTCCGATTTGCCGGAAGCGCCATCCGCGATGGACATGTTGAGACCGCCGATGTGCGCGATCTTCATCTGGCTGGTGTCTGCGGTGAGGCCATATTTGCGCAGCAGCTCGCTGGCCAAACGGGCAGAGTCGATGTCCTGCGGCAGATTGGGTGTGCTGACTTCCTTGCGGTATTTCAGCAGGCCGCCGTTGAACAGGAAATTGCCGGTGACGCTGTCCACTTCAAAGCTGGCCGACGGATCTGCCGCGCTATTGAATGCGGTGCGGGTTTCGTTCAGGCGCAGCGGTTTGTCCTGCTGCAGACTGATGCCGCTGGCGCGCGCCAGAGTAACGGCCAGTTTGTTGCGCTCGGTCAATTCAGCGCTAGTGGGTTTGGTGGCGTAGTAGGTTTTCAGTTCGCCTTTGTAGGTGCCGATGCTGTCCAGCAGTTTCAGCCCTTCCACCGCTGCGTGACTGACTGACATCATGCCAGCCAATGCGATTCCCGAAACGGCCAGTACGATTTTTTTGAATGCGAAGTTGTTCGATTGCATGGGATTCCTGTCCTTGAATGAGTACGCCTTGAATGAGCACGGCTTGAATTAGTACTGGTACCAGAGACGCAGGCTGGTGTGGCTGGGCGATGGATCGGCAACGAAGCTGGCATAGGTGTCGCCATCGGAGCTGGGGTGCATGACAGCGGAACCCAGTTCATCGTTCTTGCCTTTTGCATTGATGGCATCAAACCAGGATTGCCACACGGCGTAGCCATTGGCCATGCGTGAACCGAAATAGTCGGAAACCTTCTGGTCGGTCGATTGCCAGCTGACTGTGTGGAAACCCACGGCCTGGTGCAGACCGTCAAACACGCCATCACCGCCGGTCCAGTTCGACCACCAGTCGCTGACTTCAATCGGGCTGGGTACCACGTAGCAGGATTCGAATGCCACGAATTCCGCGTCGATGTTGCCCCAGCCCTGATGGCTGGAGGAACCGGCGGTGGTGAGATTCACTGAACCGTCCAGACCCGAGATCGACCACTTGTTGCCGTGACCACCGAAGATTGCGAAATCCATCGCATCGACGCGGTTGTTATTGTTGGTGCTCCACTGATGCTTGTAGGAGTAGTAATACTGCTGGTAGTTGAAGTGCTTCAGGAAGTTGTACACGACGGTGTCGTGTCCTTCGTCCGTGGTGCCGGCGTAACCGCCTTCTTCATGATCTACTGCATAAACCGGGAGGGTGGCGGCGGCAGCAAAGGTGCCGGCGGCAATCACGTGTAGCAAGGCTTTCATTCAATTTCTCCGTAAGATCCTTTGGGAATGTTCCTTTGGAATGATTCCGTGAGTGCTTGCTCTCCGGGCCCTGGAAAGCCAACGCAGCGAATAGTACGCAGAGGCTCTGCGCGCTGCAGTGAGAAAATGGAAGCTGGTTCAGGGCACTAAACAACCGCAGTTTTGTGCGGCAGTTGGGATTATGCTCAGCCTGCTACGGCAAGGTATTGATTTGAAAATGCTGCAAATTTTTTTGCTGCAGTGGAAAAGCGGTGCGGAGTAAGCGGTTGAATGGTGCGGAAAAATCCATGACGTTGCGATAGCAACGGGGTATGCTGCGCCACGCAACCCCATCCGACGTTACAGCAGTCAGAATTTACAGCAGTCAGAATTCATCACGGTCAGATCATGCGGAAACGTTTTATCGCCGGCGCCAAATGCCCGCAGTGCCAGCAAGAAGACAAGATTTTTGTGTTTCAACAGAATGGCGAGGACATTGCCCAGTGCAATGCGTGCGGCTATCAGAGCATCCGGCCGAAGACAGTGGAACCGGGTGAGCACAACGGCGAGCACCACGATGATCATGAGGAAGAGAAGAAGCCGGACGGCGTGGTGATCTTCCGTGATCGCCACTGACGCCGCCGTGCAGATTTAATAGCGGTTGGTGATGCTCAGCAAATACAGATTGCCATCGATGTCGAAACGGCCGATGGCTTCTTCCAGGTCCATTTCTGTTTTCATATGGCGGACGTTCAGGCCCACCCAGGTCTGACCCGTGATGCGAATATCCAGCCCCACGCGCGCGTAAGCGCCGGCGCTCCAATCGGTATCGTGATTTTCGTCGTCGGTAACAACCACAGTGCCGTTTTGCGGAGTGGGTGTTGGTTGTTGGTCTTCATCGGGGCCGTTGGTGTCAGCGCGGCCGAAAATAATCAGCGGGCCGGCGCTGGCATACAGCCGCAGGCGATCGATCGGTCGCAGCTCCGCCCACAGTCCCATGAAGGTTTCGATGGACCAGAAGGCATTGTCGATGGCGACACGTACGTAGGTACCTTCAGGGCCGCTGCGTGCCGCGTAATACACTTCGTCATTGATCCAGGAGACGAAGCCGCCGCCCTCCCAGCCGTAGCCCACCACGCCTTCCTTCAGTACCACTTGCGCGACGCCGCCCAGATAGGGAATGTCGTCCAGCTCGCCTTCATACTCAGTGCCGTCGCGGGTGGCGGTGACAGAGTTGTCATCCAGCTCCAGTTGCCCCAGCAGTACCTGCATGTACATGGGCTCTTTGACTTCTGCGACGGCGGGCAAAGCGGGTAACGTCAGCCCCAGTCCGCATCCCACTAACAGGCCGAGCCATTTACGGTGCGTCATTCCCTGTCTCCTGTTCGGTCTAGCTGGATTTGGTCGGTATCAACAAATAGATCAGCGTGAATCCCACTGCAGCACAGAGCACGATACTGGGCCCGGCAGGGGTATCTGCCAGCCACGATAACAACAAACCAGCCACCACCGCCCCCACACCGATCAAACTTGCGAACACTGCCATCTGTTCGGGTGTGCTGGACAGCTTGCGGGCGGCGGCGGCGGGAATGATCAGCATGGCGGTGATCAGCAGGGCGCCCACCACTTTCATGCCGATGGCGACGATACTGGCCAGCAGCAGCAGGAACAGCAGTCGCACCAGGCCCACCCGGGTGCCTTCTGCCTGGGCCAGTTCCTGATTCACGGCGATGTTCAGCATCGGCAGCCAGATAAAGCGTAGCGCCACCAGGATGATCAGTGCCAATGCGCCCACCCAGGCGACGTCGGTAAAGGTTGTCGCCAGCAGATCGCCGAACAGCAGACCCAGCAGGTCCACCCGCACATGGTCCATCAGGCTGACCAGCACCAAACCCAATGCCAAGGTACCGTGGGCCATGATGCCTAATAAGGTGTCACTGGCAATGAAGCGCTGCCCTTGCAGCACGGTAAGCGCCAGGGCGATGCCGCTGGTGACGATGATGACGCCTACCGACAGATTCAGGCTGAACAGAAATCCCAGCGCAATTCCCAGCAGCGCCGAGTGGGCCAGGGTGTCGCCGAAATACGCCATGCGACCCCACACCACGAAGCAGCCGAGAGGTCCGGCAATAACGGCCAGCAGCAGGCCAATCAGCAGGGCGGGCAACAGCAGTTCAATCATGGTGATGCCCTGGGTGATGATGGTCGTGGTTATGATCATGCGCATGATCATGTGAATGGCCGTGATCATGGGCATGCACGCGGCGCACGCCGGTGTCGTCCACCACATCCCCATGCAGGTCGTGATGGTGATCGTGCTTGTGGGTATAGACGCCGATGCCTTCCACATTGCCGGTGTCGAACAGCGCCAGGTATTCCGGATGGTTCACTACCGATTCTGCCGTACCCGAGCAGCACACGTGCTGGTTCAGGCACAGCACCTGATCGGTCTGCGCCATCACGAAATGCAGATCATGGGACACCATCAGAATCGCAAAGCCCTGTTCATCGCGCAGTTGCGCCAGCAAGCGGTACAGCGCCAGCTGACCCTGCAGATCGACGCCCTGGGCCGGTTCATCCAGCACCAGCAGATCCGGTTGCCGCAGCAGGGCGCGGGCCAGCAGTACGCGCTGGAATTCTCCGCCGGACAGCCGCTGTACCGGCGCGTTACGCAACGCGCGCGCGCCGACTCGGGCCAACGCCTGATCCACCGGCTGCAGGTCACCGCGACTGGCCAGGCTAAGGAAGCGTTCCACCGTGAGCGGCAGGCTGGGGTCCAACGTCAGTTTCTGTGGCATGTAGCCGATGGAAAGCCCGCTGGATTTGCGCACTTCGCCCCGGCTGGGCGGATACAGTCCCAGGATGATTTTCAGCAGACAGGATTTGCCCGCGCCGTTAGGACCGATGATGGTGAGGATCTCGCGCCGATGCACATCAAAACTGATGTCGTTAAGAACGCTGCGCTGCCTGAAATCGAGCCCGACATTGCGCAGGGAGACCAGGGTTTCCAATGTCATGGGATTATGCGCCTATGGCTAGAGGGCATCTGAGAGACGGCAACCTGTGAGATGAACTTGTGAACGGTGCAGCGAAGGCGTGCCATGCTAATATTGCGCCCCCCAATACACAATAGTATGCCCCGGGAGGGTTACACGGTGAACCGGCTGTGGTCTTGCTATTCGATGACGCTGGTCCTGCTGGCCATGCTGTTGTTAGTGCCGGCGCCTTCGACTCAAGCGGCCGATGTCTCCCCATCCTCTGATACCGCTCCCTACCCCTTGCTGGCCAGTATCCGCCCTATCGCCCTGCTGGCGCAGGAACTGACCGAGGGCTTGCCTGTTCAGGTGGATACGCTATTGCCTGCTGGTACCAGCACTCACGATTTCGCGCTTAGCCCGTCAGATCTGGTGCGGGTGCGCGGTACCCAACTGTTGGTATGGCTGGGCCCTATCGGCGAGCCTTATCTGGCCAAACTGATCGGCCCCGGCGGAATCGATGTGCGGTGGGAGGAACTGCAAGGCGTCACGCACCTGCCGTTTCGCTCTGCGCTGCATGATGAGGATGATGAACACGACGCACATGATGAGCATCATCATGCCAGCGCCTGGGATTCGCACCTGTGGTGGAGTATCGGCAATGCACTGCCACTGGCCCGCACCCTGGCCCAGCGCATTGCCGCCGACCGGCCGCACTGGGCCGCGCAACTGCAGCAGAATCTGCAGGCAATGGAGCTGCGTCTGCAACAGCAACTGGCAAAGCAGCGTGCGCGTTTGAGCCAGGGCGCCAAACCCTTCCTGCTGGCGCACGATGCGTTCTTCTATCTGGAGGAAGACCTGGGCATTCGTTCGGAAGCCGCCCTGGTGCTGGACCCGGAAAACCGTCCCGGGCTGCAGCACCTGCTGGAATTGAAACAGCGGGTGGCGAAACAGCAGATTCAGTGTGTGCTCACCGGCGCCATTGTTCCCGACAGCCTGATCGACAAGATCGACCGCCAGCCGCCGCTGCAGCGGGTGTCGGTGGATGAACTGGGTTGGGATTATGCCGGTGCGCGCTATAGCGAATGGCTGGGCGTGAGCTACGACAAATTGGCGCAATGCATGCGTTTGCCGGCAGCCTGAAGCCGCTTTACAGGCTGCCCGCCAGTGGCACTGATCCCGCGCGATTGAACGCGATCTTCGGCATGTACCACCAATCCAGCTTCACACTGCCATCCACTTTGTAGTCCAGCGATTTAGGCAACGCTTGCGGATTCAGCAACATTGGCACCAGTTGCGCCGCACTGCTGAGCAGATTCACGTTCAGGCCCAGACGCATATCGGTCTCGCCCAACGCGGGCAGCGTCTGGCTTTTGGCCTGACGTCCTTCCGCCACTTTCACGCCTTGCAATATAAAGTTGTATTCCAGACCGGTGATCGGCAGATCAATGTCGTTGGGATTGCGCAGATGCAGATCCACCAGCAGTTCCAGCCCCGACAGATCGAAGCGCCCCATGGCCACATTGGCGACGCGGACCTCCGGTGCCTCCAGATTGGCGGCTTTGATGGCGTTACAACCGGTCAACGCCAGTGCGCTGCCGGCGCCGATCCAGTGCAGCAGTTGACGGCGGGAAAGGGAGGAGTGAGACATGGCGGGCATCCATTCAGGTGGTGGGAAATGCGATAGTGGGGAAACGCAGAGCATAGAACAAAGACGACGGCGGGAAAACCGCGCGATTCATGCGGCTGTCGAACCGTTCGTTAGTCGCGCCGCAAGCGGTTGTTATTGTCGCGGCTGCTTCTAATTAGTTCGTCATTTCCGGTGACGCCGGATTTCAGCAGCCGATCATACAGCACGATATTCACACTGGCGGCCAGGTTCAAACAGCCGGTGGTGGGAATATAGATCACATCACGACAAGCATTGACCAATGTCTGGTTCAGCGAACTGTCCTCGGGCCCGAACACATAAAACGCGCGTGGTGGATGCACGTAATCCACCAGTGACGTGGCGCCTTCCACCAGTTCAACTGCGACCGGTACAGCGTTCTCTGGCAGCGCAGTCAGTAAATCGTCCTGCCATGTTAGCGGAATGGTTTCGTGATGATCCTTGGTGTCGGTGATGAACTTGCGTGCATGATGAAAACGTTCGCCGGAATAAAAAACACCGCTCACGTTAAAACAACCTGCCGCCCGCATCACATGGCCCACGTTGGCCGGCGATTTGGGATTCACCAATGCGATCCAGGTTGCGTTTTGTGTCTGTGTGCTCACCAATCCACTCCCACGCCGAATAAATAGCGGCTGTCTACATAACGCAGTTCATCTACGCGTACTTCATCGTATTCCACCCGCAGCGACAGGCGCACCCGTTGCGACAGGTGGTAACGCACACCGGATTCGCTGTAAAAGATATAATTGGCGGCTATGGAATAGGGCCGGTAAGCATCGCCGTTGGTATACAACTCAGCCGCGGTCGATGCCAGATTCTGTAGAAAATCCCAGCTCAGCCCCAGCGCATTGAATTTCAATTGACGGGTGGGGACC
>DATLII010000627.1:0-4737 GCA_035539495.1 Dongiaceae bacterium | reverse complement strand
GTCTTGCGTGTTGGTGAAGGTGGCGCTGCAACTGCATCTGCTGCTCCGACCAACCCCGCAGGCAATAGCGCGCCAGCGTCGACGTCTGCGCTCAAATCCGACACTGGTGGTGTGCGCGAACTGGATTTTCGCCGTGGTGCTCAGGGTGAGGGTCAGGTCATCATTACCCTGAGTGATCGCAATTCGCCCGTCGATCTACGGGAAGAGGGTGGCAAAATCGTAGCAGAATTCGTTGGCGTAACCTTGCCCGAATCCTTGCACCGCCGCCTGGATGTGGTGGATTTCGCTACTCCAGTGAAAACCATTGATGCGATCAGTCGTGGAGGAAATGCGCGTATCTCGGTAGCCGCCAGTGGCGAATACGAGTACATGGCCTACCAGACGGATGAGACTTTTACCATTAGCGTGAAGCCAGTAACCGGCGCCGAGCTTGAGCGTAAACGCAAAGAGAAATTCCAATACACTGGAGAAAAATTGTCGCTGAACTTCCAGGACATCGAAGTTCGCTCCGTGTTGCAGTTGATCGCAGATTTCACCGAGCTGAACCTGGTGGCCAGCGATACTGTCCGTGGTCGTATTACATTGCGTCTGCAAAATGTTCCCTGGGACCAAGCGTTGGACCTGATTTTGAAAACCAAGGGTCTGGATAAGCGTAAAGTCGGTAACGTGATGCTGGTGGCGCCAGCAGATGAAATTGCCGCTCGCGAGAAACTGGAATTGGAATCGCAGAAGCAGGTAAAAGAGCTGGCTCCGCTGCGCACTGAATACTTGGCTGTTAACTATGCCAAGGCCAAAGAAGTGTCCGAGCTGGTGAAATCATCAGGCTTTTTGAGTGAGCGCGGTACCATCACTGTGGACGAGCGCACCAATATCATGCTGATTCAGGATACCTCGGCCAATATCGATGAAGTTCGTTTCATGCTGCAGCAGTTGGATATTCCGGTGAAGCAGGTGATGATTGAGGCGCGAATCGTTATTGCGCGTTCAGACGCAGCAGAGGAGTTGGGTGTGCGCTGGGGTGTTATGCGAGCGCAGGAGGTCAAGGACGGCATCGGCATCATCGGTGGCAATGGTCCTGGTGTTGAGCAGAACCTCGAAGACCTGACCGATGAAGATGATCCCAGCTACTCCATCGGCGATGACTCCCTGGCAGTAGATCTCGGCGTGGCCGGTGCTGGCGCCAGCCGCATCGCCTTCGGCTTCTTCGACGACAAAGGCCTGCTTGACCTGGAGCTGTCAGCGCTGGAATCTGACGGTCGCGCGGATATCGTATCCACACCCAAAGTACTGACTGCCGACCAGCAGACTGCCAAGATCCAGTCCGGTACCGAAGTGCCGTACCAGGAAGCTTCTTCCAGCGGCGCAACCTCCACTTCATTCAAAGAAGCGGTGTTGGGGCTGGAAGTGACTCCCCAAATCACCCCTGACGGCCGCATTATCATGGACCTGAAGATCAACCAGGATTCCGTAGGCGAAGAGTTCAATGACATCCCGTCCATTGACACTAATGAAATCGAGACCAGCGTCATCGTGGACAACGGCCAAACCGTAGTGCTGGGCGGTGTATTCCGCTCCGAAGAAGTCAACACCACAGTCAAAACGCCGTTCCTGGGTGACTTGCCTGTGTTGGGCCGGTTGTTCCGCAAGACAACCTCTGACAGCACCAAGTCCGAGCTGTTGATCTTCATTACCCCCCGTGTCGTGAATGATGTGTTGGCGGTGAAATAATCCGGCATGACCAAACGTTCCAATGTCATCCTGGTGGGCCCGATGGGTGCCGGTAAAAGCACCATCGGGCGCCAACTGGCGCAGTTGCTCAATTACGAATTTGTTGATTCTGACCACGAGATCGAAGCCCGTACCGGCGCTGATATTCCCTGGATTTTCGATGTGGAAGGCGAAGACGGTTTCCGCAAGCGCGAAGAGGCGGTGATCGAAGAGCTCACGCAACGGCAGGGAATTGTGCTGGCCACCGGAGGTGGCGTGGTCATCCGCGAAGCCAATCGGCGCGCGATCAGTTCCCGCGGCATTGTCGTCTACCTGAAAACCTCCATCGAACAGCAGCTGGCCCGTACAGCCAAGGATCGCAAGCGGCCTTTGCTGCAGCACGCGGAGCCGCGCAAGGTGCTGACCGAATTGATGAAGATTCGTGATCCTCTTTACCTGGAGGTGGCGGATCATGTGGTGGATACCGACGCTTCCAATATCAAGGATGTGGCCACCCAGATAGTCGAGATGCTGGAGCCGGAAGCCTGACCCGTTTCGCCGTACCTGCTAGGGTTCGGCGGCTGGATATTGCTAGAATGGCCGCCTGTTCAATCCGACAGGTGTGCCATGGAAACTCTTCGCGTCGAACTGGGTGAGCGTAGCTACCCTATTCATATCGGCTCCGGTCTGCTGGACCGGCTGCCTTCCCTTCTACCCCCTCTGCAAGGCAAGCAAATTCTGGTGGTCACTAACACCAGTATCGCGCCGCTGTATCTGGATCGGGTGGTCGCCGGCCTGACCGGCTTCAAGGTCGACACCCTGGTGTTGACGGATGGAGAAGAGTTCAAAACCCTGGATACGCTGAACCAGATTTTCACGGCCCTGCTGCAACATCGCCATAACCGTACGACTACCCTGGTGGCATTGGGCGGCGGTGTCATCGGTGATATGACGGGCTTCGCTGCGGCCGCCTACCAACGCGGCGTCGATTTCATCCAAATCCCCACCACGTTGCTGTCCCAAGTGGATTCATCCGTGGGCGGCAAGACAGGCGTCAATCATCCGCTGGGCAAGAACATGATCGGCGCTTTTCATCAGCCGCGCTGCGTCATCGCAGACACCGACACGTTGAATACACTGCCCGAGCGCGAGCTGTCCGCCGGTCTGGCAGAAGTGATCAAATACGGCCTTATCCGGGACACCGCATTTCTGTCCTGGCTGGAAACCGCCATGCCGTCGTTGCGGCGGCGGGATCCGGCAGCGCTCACCTACGCCATTCGCCGTTCCTGCGAAGTGAAAGCCGAAGTCGTAGGCGCCGATGAGCGGGAAGGTGGGCTGCGTGCGATCCTCAACCTCGGCCATACCTTTGGCCACGCCATCGAAACCGCGCAGGGTTATGGCGAATGGCTGCACGGCGAAGCGGTTGGTGCTGGAATGCTGATGGCGGCGGATTTGTCTTGCCGAGAAGGCATGCTCAGTCGCGAAGATGTGCGGCGGACCGAAACTCTGCTGCTTTCCGCCAGTCTACCTGTGAAGGGGCCTGACGGCATGGATATCGAAACCTATCTGGAAAAAATGGCGGTCGACAAGAAAAACCTTGATGCCCGAATTCGCCTGGTGCTTTTGCGTCAGCTAGGTGAAGCAATCGTGACCAATGACTTTTCACCGGCCAACCTGCGTGCGACACTCTCGCACTATTCTGCGCCGCCACAGCGCACCTGAACGGCTTCCGCTCGCCGAGCGGATCTTCCTTCACTCAAGACCACCGTTAACAGGCAGGGAACCCTCATGTCAGTGATGCAAAAGGACGTAGCCCTCATGGACGACAACGTACCCATGGAATGGGATCCCTTTACCGATCCGCAGGAAGGCGTGCCCTTTTTCGGTGGCGCCGGGCGGGCCGAAACTGTCGAGCAATTGCAGCATCTGTTGCGCTATGGACCGGGTTTGGTGGTACTGGCGGGTGGTAACGGTGTTGGCAAGCAGACGCTGGTGGATCATCTGCTGGATC
Organism: Dongiaceae bacterium; assembly: GCA_035539495.1. GTDB lineage: Bacteria > Pseudomonadota > Gammaproteobacteria > Pseudomonadales > Ketobacteraceae > Ch67. Next base: position 1,019 of record DATLII010000627.1, on the reverse strand, counting down.
AATTGGATCCTGACCTGTTCGATGTGGCGGATTTGCAAGCCAACGTCATGTTGTCGTTCCAGCAATTGCTCACCAGTCTAGAAGAACCCTGGCGTAGCCTTCACCCAATCACGCTGGATAATTATCTCGAGCTGGTTCCAGCTCTGGCCAGTGCCGCTGACGAGGAATCCAAAACGCTACTCTGCCTGGTGCGCGACGCAGAGCAACTGGATGGCGAAAGCATTGCTGATCTGAAAGCATTGTTAGGTGTGGCAACCGGTCTACCGCTGAAATTTCTCCTGGTGGTGGGTGCGACGGAAATCGAGCAGGCACCGCATGTTCGTGGCCTGATCGAAGCGTTGCCAGAAAGCCACATCCTTTATCTTGATCCGCTGACAGCGGAGCAGACAGGTGACTATCTGCGCTACCGGCTCCAAGCTGCTGGGCTGGGCAAAGTGACATTCAATGCGTCCCAGCTTGAGCAGATCGTGCGAGCCAGTGGCGGCATTCCTGGCCGCATTAACAGTGCGGCCCGTGAGCTGTTGTTGGAGGCCATGCCAGCCCAGCCGGCTCCGGCCAAAAAGGCTGCGGGGCCCAGTTTCAGTTTTTCTAAACAGCATTTGGCTGCATTGGGCGCGTTGGTGCTGGTGGTCCTGCTCTTTGCTTTCTGGGGTGGCGAGGATGAGTCCAGGGAAGCACCTGAAGCTGCCGCGGTTGATCCAGCCAGTAATCGCATCGTATTGGAAAATGCCGCTCAGCCAGTGGCGGAAACAGCGCCGACCGAAGAGCGCTTTGCCGAAGTGGGGCGGGTGGCGGAACAGTCCAATCCGGTCGTGTCTTCGGAAACTCCTGGAGAGATGGCAGCTGAGCCGGGTTCAGCATCGTTTGAATCAGAGGCCGCTTTTGAGTCAGAGCCGCCGCTGGAAACAGCGCCGGCTACCGGGCTTTCCTCCGCGCCGGTGCAAGCTCAGCCTTCTGCTTCTGTTGCGCCCGCCACATCAGTGGAGCCGCCGCAGCCCATAGCTCCGCCGGTAGCCGAA
>DATLII010000626.1:0-2143 GCA_035539495.1 Dongiaceae bacterium | reverse complement strand
AATCGGGACTGGCTGAGTAGAGAGGGACAGCAGGCTAACACAGGTTGCCGGGGATGAAAACGGCGGGTTCTGGTGCGATCGGGCGGCTTTTCGCGGGGAGCAGCTCCCGTCCGGGGCGCTCGGCCCCGTGCGTGCGCGGTGCATGGCCGGCCGGTGCTCAGACCGTGGAGGGCACCTTGCCCTTGCGGCCAGTACGACGGGCCTGTGACATGGCTGGCTGCAGAATGCTGGCGTGGAAGCCGCACTCGCAATCGAAGGCTTTCAGCGCCGTGATGCAATCCAGCGTTTTCGGCGTCAGGGCGCCACAGGCGGGGCACTTGGTGTTCAGTGTCAGTTCGGGCTGCATCTGCATTCTCCCTTTCTTGTTATGGTACTGCTCTTGTCAACGTGCTGCGCTAATAAATCTAGCAGCGGCCCCGCCAAATGAGAAGAACTAACTAGCGGGGAACGGCTCAACAAGAGCAAATAACAGAGAGACCTGCCGAGAGCGAATCAGAGCTTCAGCAACGACAAATCCAGCTTGCCGTCCTTCAGCGGCGGACACCAGAAATAGGCGCCGTTTAGCGGCCGGGTATAACGGAACAGGCCGTCGGTGATGCCGTCATCCAACCCCACCATGCGCCGCATGATCGCTTCGAACGCCTGCAAGGTATGGCCGAACGCCACGAACATCAGCCCATCCCGGGTCGCGTCGTTCCAGGGCATGGAGCGGCGGAACATGAACGCGGGCGGTGTGAAATCTTCCTGGGCGGAACGCTTCACATGAGCGGATTCCGGCGCGTTTTCCAATTCCTCGTTATCGGATTGGCGGCGCCCCATGATGTAGTCCCGCTCTTTTTGTGCGAGCGATTCGAAGTGATTCAGGTTGTGCAGCCACTGCTGCACGGCGACGAAACTGGAGCCTTCATAACCGGGCCGTTCGTTCTGCACGATGGCGGCAACCAGCGCCTCTTCGTCCTTGGGATTTTCGGTGCCATCCTCATAACCGGACAAGTCGCGGTTGTGGCGATGAGTGAAGCCATCGACAGCGTCACGCAATTCAAACGCGGGCGCCAACAAGGATCGCAGTTTGCGGCTCAGATTCACCAGCTCGCCGCGATCGTCACCCCGCAACCACAGCCACAACGATGCAGGTGTCGACGGCACTTCTACCGCAGCGCCACTCAGTGCAGGCATTTCATGCAGGCCCAACACTTTGGCGCCCAGCAGTTGCACCAGACTCGGGCCGAAGCCAGCCAGGATGCGATCACCCTCCGCCTGTTGCGCCAACATTTGCAGCACTGGGCGCGGATCGGTGTCGAGTTTATGGATGAAAGTAAGGTAACGAGCGGCAGGCGGCAGCGGCGCCAGAATGCCGGGTTGGTGCGAAGCCATCACAGAAAATCCTGAACAAAATGAAAGCGATTTTATAGCACAGAGCCGGCGTTGAATGACACCTCGGACTGCTGCGCTATTTCGGTTGTGTTATTGCGGTGCTTGGCTGCTCCGGTCCGATCACTACTCACGTAAAAAGAACCCCCCACAAAAAATGCCGCAGGAAACACATTGTTCCGGCGGCACTAATCTCAGGGCGCTGTACGTGAATGCGCCGCGTTATTTTTCCAACTGCGACAGATCACGCACGCCACCGCGATCCGCACTGGTGGCCAGCGCCGCATAGGCTTTCAACGCGGTGCTGACTTTGCGCTCACGCGGATGCTCAGGTTTCCAGCCCGCCTTGCCTTTCGCGTCCATCGCAGCGCGGCGTTTTGCCAACACGTCGTCGCTGACCTTCACGTCGATGGTGCGGTTGGGAATGTCGATGTGGATTAGGTCGCCCTCTTCCACCAGCGCAATTGCGCCACCCGATGCTGCCTCCGGCGATACGTGGCCGATGGACAGACCCGAAGTACCACCCGAGAAACGGCCATCGGTGAGCAACGCACATTGCTTGCCCAGGCCTTTCGATTTCAGATAGCTGGTGGGGTACAGCATTTCCTGCATGCCCGGGCCACCTTTGGGGCCTTCGTAGCGGATCACCACCACGTCGCCAGCTTTCACTTCGTCGCTCAGAATGCCTTTCACTGCGGCGTCCTGGCTTTCGAAAATCCGCGCGGGGCCGGTGAACACCAGAATGCTGTCGTCGACACCTGCGGTTTTCACC
>DATLII010000625.1:0-2563 GCA_035539495.1 Dongiaceae bacterium | reverse complement strand
GATCAATCCGTTCTTTCATAGCTTCGGCTACAAGGCTGGCATCCTGGCTTGCCTGGTTAAAGGTGTCACTCTGCTGCCCCACGCGGTGTTCGATGCCAGCGCCATTCTTGAACGCATCGCCCGCGATCGCATCAGCGTGTTGCCGGGGCCACCCACGCTGTTTCAATCGCTGCTGGCACATCCGCAATTGGATCAATACGACCTGTCCAGCCTGAAACGTGCCACTACGGGCGCGGCAGTAATTCCCGTGGAAATGATTCGCCAGATGAAACAGCGGTTAGGTTTTGAAACCGTCATCACCGCCTATGGGCTTACCGAGAGCTGCGGTCTGGTCACCATGTGTCGCGCCGGCGACAGCGCCGAGATCATTGCCACTACATCGGGCCGCGTGATCCCCAATGTGGAATTGCGTTGCATCGACAGCGACAACAACGAAGTGCCGCGCGGTGAACCGGGTGAAATCGTAGTGCGCGGTTACAACGTGATGCAGGGTTATTTCGAAAATGCCGCTGCCACAGCTGACAGCGTGGATGAAGATGGCTGGCTGTATACCGGTGACATCGGCGTGATGGACGCTGAAGGCAATCTGAAAATCACCGATCGCCTGAAAGACATGTTTATCACCGGCGGCTTCAACTGCTACCCGGCGGAAATCGAAAAAATCATCGCCGGCAACAGCGCCGTGGCCATGAATGCAGTGATCGGCGTTCCCGATGACCGCATGGGCGAAGTGGCAATGGTGTTCGTGGTGAAAAAAAACGGCGCTACTTTGGACGAATCCAGCCTGATCGGCTGGTGTCGGGACCAGATGGCCAATTTCAAAGTGCCGCGCAAAGTGCGCTTTGTCGATGCGCTGCCGTTGAATGCTTCCGGCAAAGTGGTGAAGGCGGAATTGCGCAAACTGGCGGCCTCGGCCTGATAGTTTGCACGCGCAGTGGAAAAGTCTCAAAAAAATTTCGATAAGAGCTTCGATAAAAGCAACCTGGGCACCTAACAAGAAAGGAACCGCGCAATGAAAATTCACAGCCTTGGCTACATTGGCGTCAATTGCACCGACCCTGCCCACTGGGCTGATTACGGCACCAAAGTGCTGGGCATGGAAGATGTCTCCGCGCAACTGCGGGCGCCGGGTGATTCCAGCACCGTGTTCCTGAAAATGGACGACCGCCCTTATCGCATCGTGGTATCGAAAGCAGCGCAGGACAACTACGGCTTCAGCGGCTGGGAAATCGCCGGCCCCGAAGCCTTTGCCGAAGCGGTGCAGAAACTGGAACAACACGGCGTGAATTTCGAACGCGCCAGCGCCGATGTGCTGGCTGCGCGCCGGGTGCAGGATCTGGTGAGCTTTGCCGATCCCGAAGGTAATCGTCATGAAATTTACTGGGGCCCGGTTTCAGATTTCCGGCAGTTCGCATCGCCCGTTGGTATCAAGCGTTTTGTGACGGGCGACCAGGGTGCTGGCCACGTGGTACTGCCCACGCCAGCGTTCGACAAGTGTCTGCCGTTCTATCGCGACGTGATGGGCTTTGGTCTGTCCGATCTGATGAAAGTCCGCTTCACACCCGATCCCGCGGAACCGGAAAAGCGTTTGTATTTCATGCATATCAACGAACGTCACCACAGTCTGGCGATTTTCGAGTGCCCGATGCCATCGGGTTGCGTGCATGTGATGTTCGAGGTGGACAGCATTGATGAAGTGGGTCGCGGTATGGACCGCATGCGCGCCAACGGTGTGAAGCTGATGGGCACGCTGGGCCGCCATGCCAACGATCACATGGTGAGTTTTTACATGGCATCGCCGTCGGGCTTTTTCATCGAGTACGGCGCGGAAGGTCGCACTGTGAGTGACTGGTCCCGCTATTCGCCGTTCCAGAGCACGGTGAACAGTTTCTGGGGACATGATTTCAGCGTGGGGCATCAATGAGGTGCAGGTACTTGGAGCCGATGGGGACGTAAAGATGGACTCTCTGCGACACGGATGTCGCGGAGAAGCCCCCAGGGATGGGTTCACGGCGTGTCCAGCTTTACGTCCCCATCGGCTCCAAGTACCTGCCGCTCCCACAAACGGACTAGGCCATTTGAGGGAGGCGTTGCCACCCCTGCTTTGCGATGATCATGCTCATGGAAAAGCATTGAGAAAAACGGGTTCAACATGACAAAAACACAAATGGATTCAAGGGCATTCCGCACAGCTCTGGGGCAGTTCGCCACCGGCGTCACCGTCATTACCACCGTGGACGCCAGCGGCAGCCGGGTCGGTATGACCGCCAACAGTTTCAGCTCGGTGTCGCTGGAGCCAATGCTGGTGCTGTGGAGCATCGCCCGCACCTCCAAATCCTTTGATGCTTTCATGCAGGCCCGCCACTTCGCCATTCACGTATTGAGCGCCGGCCAGAAGGCATTGTCCGCCCAGTTTGCCTCGCAATGCGACGACCGTTTCCAAGGCCTTGAAACCGGCACCGGCGTTGGTGGCGTACCGCTGCTGGATGGTTGCAGCGCGCAATTCCAATGCGAAACCGACATCCGTCACGAAGGCGGCGATCACGTCATCATCGTGGGCCGC
>DATLII010000624.1:0-3333 GCA_035539495.1 Dongiaceae bacterium | reverse complement strand
GTACCAACGATCCGATCAAAGGTTGGGAAGCCGGTCTGACCTGGGTATTTATTCAAAGTTTTGTGCTGATGCTGGGCGGTTACATAGCGCCCTACATTCGTAGAATCACGCCGCGCGCCGCATTGTTGGGAACCTTGGCGGGCGTGTCGCTGGCATTCATTTCGATGCGACCGGCACTGGAAATGTACATGACGCCGGTGATCGGCGTGATTTGCTTTGCCATTATTCTGCTGAGCTGGTTTGGTGGCGTGCGTTATTTCAAAGGTATTCCGGCGGGATTGGTGGCGATCGCGGTCGGCACGTTGATCGCCTGGAGTTCCCGCGCGGTGGGATTGGATTATGGTGGCCTGTCGCTGGAAAAACTGATGGGATCATTCGTTAATTTTGGTTTCGCCATTCCGCTGCCAGCGTTCGGCCACGTATTTTCCGGTTTTGAATTCCTGGGCGTGATTCTGATCACGGCCATTCCCTTCGGTATTTACGATCTGGTGGAGTGCATGGACAACGTGGAAAGCGCCGAAGTGGCGGGTGACGCATACCCCACCACGCGCGTGCTGACTGCAGACGGCATCATCAGCCTGATCGGTTGCTGTCTGGGTAATCCTTTCATTAACGCGGTGTACATCGGCCATCCCGGCTGGAAATCCATGGGCGGTCGCATTGGTTATTCGGCCGCGACCGGCGTGATGGTGATTCTGCTGGCATGGCTGGGGATTATCTCGGTGGTGTCGTCGGTGATTCCGTTGGTGGCTATTTCTCCGATTCTTTTGTACATCGGCATGCTGATCGGCGCGCAGGCATTTCAGGAAACACCTAAGTCCCACGCGCCCGCGATCATTCTGGCATTGACGCCGCACCTGGCAGCGTGGGGAAAATTGCAGATCGACAGTGCATTGGGCGCAGCGGGTACTAACGCGGCGGCGGTCGGCCTCGATAAACTGGCGCAAACCGGTGTGTTGTATGAAGGCCTCACGGTGATGGCCGGCGGCGCCATCATCAGCGGCCTGGTGTTGGGTGCGATTGGTGTATTCATCATCGAACGGCAACTGTTGCGTGCGGCTGCATTTGCGCTAGCGGGTGCGGTATTCACCTTCTTTGGCTTCATGCACGGGGAAACCATCGGTGTAATGGAATCACCGGCACTGGCGGTAGCTTATCTGTTGGTGGCGGCCTTCATGTTTGCTCTGCACAGATTCGCCGAAGTGAGTGAGCCTGCGCCGGTAATTGGGCATGAGCACGGCAAATCAGCGTCACCTGTCATGCAAGGAGCATCGGCCTGATGACACCGGTTTATGTTGAATCCACACCCTATCGTTGGCCCTACAACGGCGAATTGCGACCGAACAACACGGCGCTGATCGTGATCGACATGCAAACGGATTTTTGCGGCAAGGGCGGCTATGTGGACTCGATGGGGTACGACATTTCTCTGACTCGTGCCCCCATTGAGCCCATTGGCCAGCTGCTGGATGTCATGCGGGCGAAGGAATTTCTCATCATTCACACCCGTGAAGGTCACAGGGCCGATCTGGCGGATTTGCCAGCGAATAAACGTTGGCGTTCCCGTCAGATCGGTGCTGGCATCGGCGACCCTGGGCCGTGCGGGAAAATTCTGGTGCGCGGCGAACCCGGTTGGGAAATCATTCCGGAGCTGGCGCCCCTGCCGGGTGAGATCATCATCGATAAGCCGGGCAAGGGGTCGTTCTGTGCGACCGATCTGGAATTGATTCTGCGCTTGAAGGGCATCGAGAATATCGTGCTCACCGGCATCACCACCGATGTGTGCGTGCACACCACCATGCGTGAAGGCAACGACCGTGGCTTTGAATGCGTGTTGGTGTCCGATTGTTGCGCCGCCACTGACGTGAACAACCACAACGCGGCCTTGCATATGATTCACATGCAGGGCGGCGTATTCGGCGCGGTGACCACCTCGGCGGCGTTGCTGAAAACTTTGCGGGAGTCACTCTGATCCATGGAACCGCACCGATCCATTGTGCTGCGGGGGTTACTGGATCCAGCGACGGATTTTACTGCGCTGGATTGGCTTCCCCTGCATGCAGGCGTCGATATTCATGATCTGTACCCGCCAGTGGATGGCGGGGTTCGTGCCGCTTTGCTGCGTTATCATCCGGGCGCGTCGGTGCCTTGGCATATGCACGGCGGGCTGGAGCACATATTTGTACTGCAGGGCTCGCAGCGTGATGGTAACGGACATTATCCAGCCGGTACGTTGGTGGTGAATCTGCCGGGAACCTCGCACCTGGTTACGAGTGATGAAGGTTGCATCGTGCTGGCGGTGTGGTTGCGACCGGTGGAACTGCTGGCAACGCGCGACTGACGCAGCGCAATGCAATGCATTTTCATTGAGTGTGCAGTGCGCGAAAAAAATGCCGGTTGTCGGCGGCCACGAAACCACGTTTGCGATAAAACGCTATGGCCTGCAGGTTGTCTGGCGTTACTTCCAATTGAATCGCAACAGGATTCAGGCCGGGTTGCTGAATCAGGTAGTCGATGAAGTGGCTGGCGATACCTTGTCCGCGCCAGTCTGGCACCGTATAAATCTCGTCCAGCGTTGCAATGTTGCCGCCGTATTCATTGCTCCAGTAATGAATCAGGATGGCGTAAGCCACCACCTTGCCTTCCACTTCGCCAAGATGAATGCCGCCTTTGTCAGGGCGTTGCAGCAGTTCATTAAACGTGCGCGCGATTTTTTCCGTCGTCATAGGGGCGTAGCCATCCTCGGCATAGAGGGCGAGAATCAGCGGCGTCAACGCGGGTTGATCGGTGGGCGTTGCGGGCCGAAAGTGGACGGAATGGGACATGGTTTGATTTCCTGAAGCGTTTGTCAGTTGTGCATCAGCCTTGAAGTGTATGAGTTGCATCAAGATTGCAGGGACGGCGGAGGGCTATTATGCTGCGGTCAGTCCCAACCGCAGCACGTGGCTGGAGAAATGGGGTCGGCTCCGGCCGGGCTCTGCATTCATCATGACAGGAGAGCACGTATGAAAGCACGCATGAGCATCATTGCACTGGCCATTGCCCTGGCGGGAGGCGCCAGCGTGGCGCAGGCCGGTGCCGAAAGTGGTTTTTATGCAGGGGGTTCGGTGGGTTCGGCCAGCTTGGATTTTTCGGAAGAAGATCCCGATATCGGCGAGATCGAATTCGATGACGATGATTCCGCGTACAAAGTATTTCTGGGTTACAACATTGGCGCGGTACCGCTGGTGAATTTGGCTGTGGAAGGCGCTTACGTTAACTTCGGTACTTTTGGTGGTGACATCGCTGGCTTTGAAAGTGAAATCGATGTGGATGGTTTCACTGCCTTCGGTC
>DATLII010000623.1:0-16806 GCA_035539495.1 Dongiaceae bacterium | reverse complement strand
GAAATCCCGCGCCCGGCAACAAACGCTGCTCCAATGGCAGCAATGGCTACAGCAATTCATTCGCGATTCTGGCTGGTGCCAAGGGCGCGCGCTGGAGAGCGAAGAATACCAGGTGCGGCAGCGACTGCTGGAATCCATCACGGAGTTGAATGATCTGGAAGAATGGTTGGGACCAATTCCGTTTGAACGCTTTCGGCGCGAACTGAATGACACGGCGCGCGGGCTACCGTTCCAGCCACAGACAGAAACCGCGGGCATTCAGATTCTAGGCGTGTTGGAAGCGGCGGGAGTACCGTTCGATGCGCTCTGGCTATGCGAATGCGAGGCAGTGAACTGGCCGGAAGCGTTGAATCCCAATCCGTTATTGTCACGTCGTCTTCAACGTCAGCTCAACATGCCCGGCGCCAGTCCGGAGCGGGAGCTGGCCTATGCTGCGCGTTTATTGGAAACCTTCCGCACCGGCGCGCCCGCTGTTGTTTTCAGTTGGGGCGAGCGGGACGGCGAAACGGAACATATGCTGTCGTCGCTGCTGTCGTCGCTGCCGCCGGTTCCTGCTTCCTTTTATGAAGAATGCCAATATCAACAGCGGGAGCATATTCAGTTCACGCAGATGCGGAACCGCATTCAGTCTTTGCCAACGGACGAGCAGGGGCCTCCGTTGCCACAGCGTCATGCCGTTGGTGGCAGTGGCGTGTTGCGTGCGCAATCCCTGTGTCCATTCAAAGCGTTTGCTGAATTTCGTCTGCAATTGAGAGCACGCGACGATCTAACGGAAGGCGTGAAAGCATCCGATCGTGGCTCTTTGGTACATCAGGTTCTGGAATTGTTCTGGCAGGAAGTGAAAGACTGGCATCAGTTGCAGGCGTTACTGGCACGAGAAAACGAGCTGGACGCGGTATTGAACCGGATTCTGGATCAACAGTTGCGGCTGTTCCGCACCACTGTGGTGTTGGAGCCGGAAGCCCTGTATCGGCTGGAACGTGAACGCACTTTTCTGCTGGTAAAACGCTGGCTGCTGGAAGCAGATGCAGCCCGTATGCCGTTCCAGGTAGTACAAGTGGAAAAGCGCAAGTCACTGGACATCGGTGGTATCGAGCTGGCGTTGTCGGTAGACCGTGTCGACACATTGCAGGACGGATCGCAGTTGATCATCGACTATAAAACAGGTGATCGCGACGCCAAAGCCTGGCAAGGGGAACGGCCGGAAGAACCACAGCTGCCGCTCTACGCCATGCTGGAACCAGAGCGCACCCGTGGCATTCTGTTTGGTGTACTGCAACCGGCATCACTTTCGTATAAAGGATTGCTGGATCAGAGCATTCCATTTTCCGAGACAGCAGCAAAAACCATTGCGGCCAGTGATGATTGGAACGTGCAGCTACAGGAATGGCGCCGGGTACTGCAGCAATTGGCCGAGCAGCATGCGCAGGGCAGGGCAGAGGTAGATCCGCTCAACGATATGGTCTGCCAGTATTGTCATCTTTCCTCCGTTTGCCGGGTAAGGGACGCCGCACATGACGCTGATTGATGCTCAGGAGCGGCAACGCGCACTCGACGCTACCCGCAGTTTCATCGTGCAGGCGCCTGCTGGTTCTGGCAAAACCGGCGTATTGACCCAACGCATCCTGACGCTGTTGGCGTTAGTCGAACGGCCTGAGCAGATTCTCGCGATCACGTTCACCAAGAAAGCCGCGGCGGAAATGCGCAACCGGGTGATGGAAGCGTTACATCAAGCTGCCCATGAACCGGAACCAGAAAACGAATACGACAAGCTGTTCCATCGCCTGGCGTCCACCGCATTGCAGCGCGATCAGGAAAAACAGTGGGGATTGCTGGAAAACCCTAGCCGACTGAGGCTGCAAACCATCGACAGTTTATGCAGTGCAGTTGTGCGGGAAAATCCGCTAGTGTCGGGTCTGGGTGTGCAATTCGGCGTGGAAGAAGATGCAACGGAGCTCTACGCCGAAGCCAGTCGTTCGCTGTTGGCCATGCTGGATGAAGGCAACGACATCGGTCAGGCGCTGTATCGCGTGCTGGGCAAGCTCGACAATCAATATCGCAGGCTTAGTGGCTTGATTGTGGCGATGTTGGAGCAGCGCGATCACTGGTTGCGTGACATCACCGAAACCCAGCAGGACTGGGAAACCTTCCGTCAATTGCTGTTGGCATCACTTACCCGCTTGAACGAAGAAGCGGAGCGCCGGGTGCGGGACCAACTGTCGTTTGAGCAACAGAAAGAACTTCATGCAGTCTGCATCTACGCATTGAATCAAATGAAGCTGGCGGGCATCGATCATCCGGCGTTGCAGTTGTCACCGGATTCCCTGGCCTATCGCAAGGCTCGCTGTGACATTTTGCTGACCAAGGATCTGAAAGGCTTTCGCAAGCGGCTCGACAAAAACGGTGGCTTTCCCACGGCGAAGGAATTCAGCAATCCGGCGGAAAAAGCGCTGGCGGATGAGTTCAAACAGCGCGCCATTGCTCTAATCGATGGGTTGGCGCCTACTGCCAGCGACCTGGTACCCGCTCTGCAGGATTTCATCACAGCGCCGGCGGCGGAGTTGACTGAATCCCAATGGCAACTGCTCACCGATCTGGTAATTTTAGTCCGCTATGCTGCCGCGCATTTGAAACTCGTCTTCCAGGAACAAAAGTCCGTCGACTTTAGCGAAGTGGCGCTGGCGGCATTGCACAGTCTTGGACATCCTGATCAGCCCGGCGACAGCCTGCTGGCCCTGGACGAACGCATTCAGCATATTCTGGTGGATGAATTCCAGGATACGTCCGTCATTCAAGTGGATCTGCTGGAACGTCTCACCGAAGGTTGGACCCAAAATGATGGCCGCACCTTGTTCCTGGTGGGCGATCCCATGCAGAGTATTTATGCCTTCCGCAAAGCCGACGTAGGTCTGTTCCTGCGTTTGTGGCGTGAACAGCAGGTTGGACGAATTCCGCTGCAGGCGTTGCAATTGCGCACTAATTTCCGCTCATCGCCCTTCGTACTAAATTGGGTGAATGCCACGTTCCGGCGCGCGTTTCCCCGTCATGATGATGTTCGTAGTGGCGCTGTGCGTTACGCCGATTCCGCCATCGGTAAATCAGAGCAACCCAATGACACGGCGGAATTGCATCTGTTCACCGGCCCGGATCGTGCTGCCCTGGCGCAGGCAGAAGCCGATTGGATCGCGCAAAAAATCTTAGCGCAGCAGGGCAATCCGTCCATCGCGATTTTAGTGAAAGGCAAGGCTCACATTCTGGCGATCGCGGATTCACTGCGCAAAGCCGGCATTCCTTTCCAGGCCGTGGAAATCGAAAGGCTGGTGGAAAGTCAGATCATCACTGACCTGTTATCACTGTATCGCGCTTATCTGTCGCCGGGAGACAAAGTCGCCTGGTTTGCGCTGCTACGCGGACCCTGGTGCGGCTTCACCCTGGAAGAACTGCAACAGGTGGCTGCCGCTGACCTGCATCCCTGGCGCGCCGTCAATCGCTTGTGCGCGGATCCCGGTTCACTATCGGCTTCAGCACACACCCGGCTGCAGGCCCTGGCAACATTATTCACCAACGCCTATCGTCATCGCTTTCAGCAGCCCTTTGCGGAATCCCTGCGGCAATTGGCACTGGATCTCGGCATGGCAGCCACCGCCAGTTCTGCCGCTGATGTCGAAGCCATGGACCTGTTTTTTGATTTGCTGGCGCACACAGATAGTGTCGCCGGAATACCCGATCCCAATGCTCTCGATCTGCAGTTGGAAAAATTGTTTGTGCCACCGGAAACTGTTGCTGGCGACCGCCGCCCAGTGCAGGTGATGACGATGCACAAATCCAAGGGCCTTGAATTCGATCTGGTGTTTCTGCCGCAACTGCAGCGTAAAACCCGCCGCGATGATCGCCCCTTGATTCTGATCGACAAGCAAACCGCTGTGCTGGAAACCCGTCAGGAACTGTTCATGGCACCGCTGCCCAGCCGTGATGATACCGACAACGGCATTTATGATTATCTGTGGAAAATCCGTCAGCAACGCAGCCGTAATGAGTCCGTGCGCCTTTTATACGTGGCGACGACGCGGGCGCGCCGACAGCTATTCCTCACCGGTTGCCTGAAGCAACAGGATGACAAACGCGACAAACCGGATGCAAGCAGCTTGTTAGCGGTGATCTGGCCCGTCGTGGAAGACAGCGCCACCCTGCATCCAGTTACAGCACCGGAACTCTCCACGCAAACACGACGTTTTCGCCGCGTCGATGCGATTCAATTGCCACCACCGCGCCCGCAAGCCACAACAGCAGGGCAGGACACCACTGATCCGGAATCCAGCACCGTTCTCAATGCCGACAACTATCGCCGTCAGGCTGGTATTCTGGTGCATCGTTTGTTGGAAAGCTGGGCGTATCAACCCAGTTTGATCGACCGGCCCGAGACACTCGCCAGTCAACGCCAATGGGAACAAGCCTTGTTTGCTGCAGGCGTCAATTCCACCGATCTGCCGGCAGCAATCGCGATCGTTCAAACCGCGCTGGCTCGTTTGCGCCAAAATCCCGCGCGCTTGGACTGGCTGTTCCGTCAACCACATTCCCAGGCCACTGCCGAATGGCGTCTGTCCAGCGTGCGCGATGGCCAGATCCAGCACTTCACCATCGACCGCACCTTTGTTCAGGACGGCGTGCGTCACATCATCGATTACAAAACGTCGTCGCCCAACGGTGATCCGGCGATTTTTTTGCGTGCCGAGATCGAACACTACCGCCCACAATTATATGCTTACCGGCAGGCCCTGGCTGCATTCGAATCATTGCCATGCCGCACGTATCTGTATTTCCCCCTGATGGATCATCTGCAGGAAATCGAGGATTGACATGCCCATCTCATTCGAAGGAAAACTCGTCGTCGCCACTTCGTCCCGGGCGTTGTTCGATCTCAGCGAAAGTCACGCCATTTACAATAGCGAAGGGCTGGAGGCTTATCGCCAATACCAGATTGAGCACGAGGACGTACCGCTGAATCCCGGCGAAGCCTTTCCATTGGTGAAGAAGCTGCTGGCTATCAACGCTCTGCAGGAACAATCCCGGGTGGAGGTGATTCTGCTATCGCGCAATTCCGCTGACACCGGACTGCGCGTGTTCAATTCCATTGAACACTGGAAACTGCCGATCACTCGCGCCGCGTTTTCCGGTGGCAAAAGTCCGTACCGGTATGTGGAAGCTTTCGGCGCCCACCTGTTCATCTCCACCAATCCCGAAGATGTTCGCAACGCACTGGAACTGGGATACGCAGCAGCCAGCATCATCGCTCCGACGCGCACGTCCCTCGCGCCGGAAACAGCGGAGCTTAAAATCGCCTTCGACGGCGACGCTGTACTGTTTTCCGATGAATCCGAACGCGTCTACCAGGAACGAGGGTTGGAAGCCTTTGCTGCCTCGGAACGCGCCGCTGCGAAAACGCCTATGCACGGGGGGCCATTTAAACCCTTCCTGCAAGCGCTTCACAATCTGCAATCGCAATTCTCCGAAGACAGCTGCCCTATACGCACCGCGATAGTCACGGCACGTTCAGCGCCAGCACATGAACGGGTAGTGCGTACTCTGCGCGACTGGAATATCCGTATCGATGAATCGCTTTTTCTGGGAGGATTGGATAAAGGCGTGTTCTTGAAGGCGTTCGGTGCCGACGTGTTTTTCGATGACCAGGAAGGGCATTGCCTGTCAGCCAGTCAACACGTACCGGCGGGGCATGTACCCCACGGCATCGTCAACATCAACAAAAAGGCATGAAAGGAAAATCAATTACCAGGCGTACGCGAGTCCCACCGCACCGTCGATGATCAGCTTGTCGATCATTTTTTCCGGGCAGCTCTCCACTTTCTCGCGGATGGCATCGGAAAAATCCATACCTTGCAGACGTGGCGCATTCAGCGAGAATGCAGTGGACACTTGGTTATACCCCAGCTCCTGTTTTGCCACATTCAATCCCACCGAGCGGTAGGACGCAGCAAAATCCACGCTGTTGCCGCGCATGGCATCCGTGCTGGCAGTCAGATTGAAGGAAATCAGCGGCACCGCGCTGTCGACAGCACCCACCGAGTGCATGTCATAAATACCTGCATTGGAAAACGAAGTAGTAGAGAAAAAGTCGTTGGCTTGGGTTTCCACTGCGGCAACCAACAACAGGCATCCTGCAACGGCCGAAACTGCTTTTACTGCCCGGGTGCGAACTTTCATATTTCAACCAACTTCGTTATTAAAAGTGTTATTCGATGATTGAAGCGTAGTAGCGGCAAATACCCTAAACCATGTTGGAATTTTCAGTTTGTGGCAGTTTTCCCGCTTTCTATTCTTATTATTTTCGCTGGCATGGTCATTGCTTTCGCGAGACTTCACCAGTTTCTCATCCTCCGTGTTCTGCAGACGCCGATTGTCCTCTTCTCCTGTTACCGATTTTTTGCCGTTACCTGATAGGTCAGGCAAATCACTTCAGGCCTGCTATCCTCAATATGGTCAAGGTTTGTCCATTTTGCCGTTACGGCGCTGTAAATAAATGTTAAGAAATATTCTTTATGCCACTGACCTGGGGTTGTTCGGGCCGTTTATTCTTGAACACGTTGGTGAACTGGCCAAACGGCACGACGCCCGCGTCACAGTAGTGCACGCGATCGAACCTGTGAGCATTTTCGCCGATGCTTTATTGGCGACCTATGTGCCGACAGAATCCATGACTGCGCTACGCGAACACGGCTACGAAGCAGTACTGGCCACCATCCGCGCGCGAGTACGGCAGGCCTTCCAAGATGACTTCATAGACTTCAACGGCTCCGCCGATTGGATTGCCAATGTGCATGTAATCGGTGGCGATCCGGCCCAGGTGATCCTGGACCAGGCTGAGCTCATTCACGCCGACCTGATCGTGATGGGTAGTCACGGTGGCCGTTCCTCCAGCCAGACCCCTATCGGATCCGTAGCATCCAAGGTATTGCAGCTGTCCCGGGTGCCCATCTATCTCGTGCCTACCTTATCTGTGCACATGCCGCAGTCCAGCCTTTGAAAAAAGGCTTCATATTCCCACCTTGCGCTCTCCGCGCTTTTTCCAACCAAAATCTGGAATATCCATAGACGAAATGGATATTCTCTTCTAAGTTTAACTGGGCTAACGGGAATAAATTTCGTCAACCAGGCTTGATGGGTTGGTAAATCGAGAAATCTATCCTATTCTGCTAGGGAATAGCCGCTCCAATTTTTATAACCCCACAATCAGAAACTAAAATAGGGGGAGGGAAGGAAAGAATGAAACTCCAGCAATTGCGTTACATCTGGGAAGTGGCGCGTCACGACCTCAACGTTTCAGTCACTGCTCAAAGCCTGTACACATCACAGCCCGGCATCAGCAAACAAATCCGCCTGTTGGAAGACGAACTAGGCGTCGAAATTTTTTCCCGTAGCGGCAAACACCTCACCCGCGTAACGCCCGCCGGTGAAGCCATCCTGCGTATCGCTGGCGAGATTCTGCGTAAAGTCGACAGCATCAAGCAGGTAGCCCAGGAGTTCAGCGACGAAGCCAAAGGCAGTCTGTCCTTGGCGACCACGCACACCCAGGCACGTTATGCGTTGCCACCGGTGATCGATACCTTTATTCACAAATACCCGGACGTGGCCCTGCACATGCACCAGGGTACTCCGATTCAGATTTCGGAAATGGCAGCCGATGGCACCGTGGATTTCGCCATCGCCACCGAAGCGCTAGAGCTGTTCGGCGACCTGATCATGATGCCGTGTTACCGCTGGAATCGCGCCATCATCGTGCCGCGCAACCATCCGCTGGCGCAGTCATCCAAAATCACCCTGGAAGAAGTGGCTCGCCAACCGATCGTGACGTACACCTTCGGTTTCACCGGCCGCTCCAAGCTGGACGATGCGTTCCTGGATAAAGGGCTTTCGCCGAAAGTAGTCTTCACTGCAGCGGATGCCGATGTCATCAAGACTTATGTGAAACTGGGATTGGGTGTGGGTATTGTCGCCAAGATGGCCTGCAACGATAACGATCCGGATCTGGTGGTGCTGGATGCCTCGCATTTGTTTGAAGCCAGCGTTACCAAAATCGGTTTCCGTCGCGGCACTTTCTTGCGCGGTTTCATGTATGACTTTATCGAGTTGTTCGCGCCCCACCTGACTAAAACAGTGGTGGACGAAGCGGTGGAGCGGCATACCCGCTCCGAACTGGATGAACTGTTCAGCCATATCCAGTTGCCAACGTACTAGGATTCAGACGTTCCAAGGTTTACGTAGAAAAGTTCCTCAGCGAAAAGAAAAGGCCACGCTACTTTCGGGTAGTGTGGCCTTTTTTATTGGAGCTGTTTGCAACCAGAGTGTGGCAGAGGAATTGATACGAGGTGCTGATGCTGCAGGTTCTGCCGGGACCGTAAGTGACCATGGATGGTCACTTACGAGCCTACAGGGACGTACTTGCGGCGCGTCCCGGTGGAATCTGCAGCATCAGCACCGAGTCCAACGGAAGTGCCACATCACAAAAAATCCAAATCCGGATTGTTCTGCAGGATCTCCTTCAACTCATCCTTTTCCTCGGTCACCTGATCCAACACTTCCTTCACGAACTTGAAGTACACCGTGTAAACATCCTGACGACCATCGTCATATTGCACGACAAAGAAGGGAGCGCGATCCACATTCAGCTCTGCCGCCAACACCATACCGGCGCTGGTCGGGTCGCGCTCGTCGGCCACCAGAATCTCATCGATGCGTTTGATCTGGCCGGATTCCTCCATCCGCTCCAGCACTTCCCCGCACTTCTTGCACGGGGAGCCATCGGCCAGGATTTTTTTCACCAGAGTGATTTTCATGAAGGTTATCCCGAATTACTTCTCGACGTTGATAGCGTGCAGTCCACATTCTTTCTTGGTGGCTTCCTCCCACCACCAGCGGCCTTCGCGCTCGTGCTGGTTGGGCAGTACCGGGCGGGTGCAAGGATCACAACCGATGCTGATAAAGCCCTTTTCATGCAGCTCGTTGTAGGGCACTTCGTGCATACGAATATATTGCCATACCTGTTGCGAACTCCAGCTGGCCAGCGGGTTGAACTTGATCAGCTGGTTAGTCGGCGTGGAGAAAGCACCATCGATCTGTACCACCGGAATTTCCACCCGGGTGCCAGGGCTCTGATCCTTACGTTGGCCAGTAACCCAGGCGTTCAAGGTCGACAGCTTGCGACGCAGGGGGCCCACTTTACGAATGGCGCAGCATTCCTTGTGATCATCTACATAGAAGCTGAACAGGCCCTTTTCCGACGCCAGCTTTTCAGTGGCCGCCGCATCCGGGAAAGTCACTTCCAGCTTGATGCCGTAATGCGTGCGCACTTTCTCCAGAAAACGGTAAGTTTCGTTGTGCAGACGACCGGTATCCAAAGTGAAGACGCGGAAAGGCTTGCCCAGTTTAGCCGCCATGTCCACCAGCACCACGTCTTCAGCGCCGCTGAAGGAAATGGCCAGGTTGTCGAATCGGTCCAGGGCCGCCGCCAGGATTTCTTGCGGGGATTTGTCTTGCAGCTCGCTATTCCAGGCTTGAACATCAGCTGGGGTCAGACTCATGGCGTTCCTCTCTACTCTCTCTACAGGCCCGAACGGGCGACAGCGTACTAGCAGTGCGACATGGGCCGGTGCAGGGCCAATGCCGACGAAATGGGCGTGCATTCTAGCAAAGTTCCCGCTTCCCCCGAAATAATGGAAAGCGGCTGTCTTATATTAGGCGGTAATAAAAACTAGGCTTCAACATAGTGAAACGCTATTGATTCGCATCCTATAGCCGAGCCCGGCAATTGCATAACAAGAGCAGAATCGCTAGAGTGGCGAGCCCTGGCTGGCTGGCAAATCACCTGCAAATAACTAATACAGGAGCACGTTGTGGAAATCGCATGTCTTGATCTGGAAGGGGTACTGGTACCGGAAATCTGGATCAATTTCGCTAAAAAAACCGGAATTGACGCGCTCCGAGCCACTACCCGCGACATCCCGGACTATGACGTGCTGATGAAACAACGCCTGCGCATTCTGGACGAACACGGCCTGGGCTTGAACGAAATCCAGGAAGTGATCGCCGACATGGGGCCCATGGACGGTGCACTGGAATTCGTCGATTGGCTGCGGGAACGCTTCCAGGTAGTGATCTTGTCTGACACCTTCTATGAGTTCGCCCAGCCACTGATGCGCCAACTGCGCTGGCCCACGTTGCTGTGCCACAAGCTGGAAGTAGCCGACAACGGCCGCATCATCGATTACAAGCTGCGCCAGAAAGATCCCAAGCGGCAGGCAGTGAAAGCATTCCACTCACTGAACTACCGCTGCATCGCCGCCGGAGATTCCTACAACGACACCACCATGTTGGCGGAAGCAGAAGTGGGCATCCTGTTCAAGGCGCCGCAGAACGTGATCGCCGAGTTTCCGCAGTTTCCTTCTGTGTCGACCTATGAAGAACTGAAGAAAGAATTTCTGAAGGGTTCGATTCGCCACCTAAGTCTGTAATTTTTTATTAAACAACCAGTTAAGGTGAATTTCTGATAATTCGCTTTAACTGGGTTCTACCGCCAATGTGCGCAGAATAATGCCCACCTTATCCAGCGTTTCCTGATACTCCTGATCCCCAACCGAATCCGCTACGATGCCGCCACCGCCCCAGCAGTGGATCTGGCCGGCGTGCGCCACGAGGGATCGAATCAGGATACTGGAATCCAGATTACCCCCCACATCGCAGTAGAAGGCACTGCCGCAGTAGAAGCTGCGATTGTCTGGCTCCAGTTCCGCAATGATCTCGATGGCCCGGCGCTTGGGTGCGCCCGTGATGGAGCCGCCGGGAAAGGCACTGAAAAATGCCTGCAATGGATGTACATCGGGGTGCAAATTCCCTTCAATGGTGCTCACCAGATGGTGAACGTTGGCATAGGATTCCACCGCAAATAAGTCCGTTACCTTGATGCTGCCGGGCTGGCAACAGCGGCCCAGATCGTTGCGCAGCAAGTCCACGATCATCAGATTTTCTGCCCGGTCTTTCTCACTATTCTGCAGATCTTGGGCGTTGGCCTGGTCCCGGCTGGGATCGGGATCGCGGGGGCGAGTACCTTTGATCGGGCGAGTGACAACACGACGGTTGCGGATCGACAGGAAGCGTTCTGGCGACAGGCTCAAGCATTGGAACCCCGGCGCTTTGAAATAGCTGGCCATAGGCGCCGCCAGCACTTCAGTAAGGCGGTGAAAGGCATCCCACGGATCACCGCCAAATGGCGCCGAGAAACGCTGAGCCAGATTGACCTGGTAGCAGTCGCCCGCCAGCAGATAATCCCGCACGCGATGGAAGCGCTGCAGATAAGCCGACTGCGACAGATTGGATTTGAAGGGTGCGGTAAGCTGGAACGGCGCCGCCTGCTGGGTCCAGGTCTGATGCAACAGAGCGTCGACCAATTCTTCTGTATGCGCTTCGTGGCCAGGTAGCGCCAGTAGCTGGCATTGCCTGGCTTGGTGATCCACCACCACCAGCGACGGATAGAAGCCTGTCTGCAGTGGGTCCAACGGAAGGGACGGCGTCGGCAAGTCGACCCCCTGCAATGCGCCATACAGATCGTAGCTGGCCAAACCGAACCAGCCTGGCAGTGGATGTTCAACCGGATCACATCGAAACGGCTCCAACCATCCGATCATGCTATCGATCAAGGCCTGCAGATCAGCGGGCTTGGACGTTGCCGACCAGGATAATTTCACTTGCCGTTCCGGCAGAGCCGACATCACATCAAAGCGCGCGTCTGCAAAGCCCGGACAGCTCAACAGTAAAAAGCTGCCATTCAAATGGCGCAGGCGGGCAAACAGCGCTTTGCTGTCCTCGGGATAGGGCAGAATCAGTCGAGAAAGGGGCGGCATCTTTTTCCAGAAACAACTTTAAATAGATGCGTTAATTATTTGATTATCAAGCCGATCTGCGCTTAATGCCGGTCGCTTCGATGATCATGGTGGAGATCTCCTCGATGGAGGCATGGGTGCTGTTGATAAACGGAATGCCGTAGCGGTTGAAGATGGCTTCCGCCCCGCGCACTTCGCTTTCACACTGCTGAATAGAAGCGTATTTACTGTTGGCTTTACGCTCCGTGCGAATGTTCGACAGACGCTCTGGCTCAATGCTCAAGCCGAACAGTTTGCTGCGGTGATCCTTCAGAGCCTTGGGCAAGTCGAGGTCGTCCAGATCGTCTTCCGTCAGCGGGTAGTTGGCGGCTTTCACCCCAAACTGAAGCGCCAAATACAGGCAAGTGGGGGTCTTGCCACTGCGGGACACGCCGACCAGAATCACATCTGCCTGGTCATAGTGGCGGGTGCGAGCGCCGTCATCGTTATCCAATGCGAAGTGCACGGAATCGATACGCAGATCGTAGCTGCGGTTGTTGACGATGGAGTGGGACTTGCCCACAGAATAGGACGACGATGTGCCCAGAGCAGTCTCCAGCGGCTTGAGGAAGCTGGAGAAAATATCGATCATGAAGCCGTTGCTTTTCGCCAGCACCCGGCGAACGTCTTCGTTCACAATGGTGTCGAATACAATGGGTGGCGCGTTGTCGGCAGCAGCCGCTTTATTGATGCGGGCAACCGCGTCCAGAGCACGACTTTCATTGTTCACGTAGGGTATGGTGATCTGTTCAAAGTCTATGCCGTCGAACTGGGCCAGAAGCGAGTGTCCGAGGGTTTCAGCCGTGATGCCGGTACCATCGGAGATGAAAAAAGCGGTGCGCTTCATGGCTAAATCCTGATTGGCAAAAGGGTCGGAATAATTTAACGTGAAACCCCATTTATAACGAGTAATTTATTGACTTTTTTAGTAGAATCCAGCGTTCTGCGCTACATAGCCGCGTGACGGAAAAGCGGGAATAGGGTGACCCCCTGACTACGTTATTTCCATAAATAACTGTGGTGAACGTCTGGTCACGCAAATCGGTTGGCGCACGGCCAATCGACTAAAGGCTGGGCACCACAAGTGCCTGGATTTTCATTTTTACAAGGTAGGGAGAGCTGACCTTGAACGATTACGTTATCTGGTTCCAGAACCTTTCGAAAAACGACATCGACCGGGTGGGCGGCAAGAACGCATCGCTCGGTGAGATGATCAGTAATCTGGCCAGCAAGGGGGTATCGGTGCCCGGCGGTTTCGCCACCACCGCACATGCATTCCGCGAGTTCCTGGAACAGAGCGGTCTGAACAAGAAAATCCGTGCCGCTCTGGATGCCCTCGACGTCAATGACGTGATGGCGCTGGCGGAAACCGGCCGGCAGATCCGCGAGTGGGTGAGCGAAGCGCCTCTGCAACCCGCGCTGGAAAAAGCCATCCGTGAAGCGTTTGCCAAACTGCAGGATGGCAATGATCAGATCGCGGTAGCGGTCCGTTCCTCCGCCACTGCAGAAGACCTGCCCGATGCGTCATTCGCTGGTCAGCAGGAAACCTTCCTCAATATCCGCGGCGTCGACAACGTACTGCACGCCGTTAAAGAAGTATTCGCATCTCTGTACAACGACCGTGCTATTGCTTACCGCGTACACCAGGGCTTCGAGCACCATAACGTCGCGCTGTCCGCCGGCATTCAGCGCATGGTGCGTAGCGAGAATGGCGCTAGCGGCGTGATGTTCTCCCTGGATACCGAATCAGGCTTCCGCGACGTGGTGTTCATCACTGCCGCCTATGGCCTGGGTGAAACCGTGGTGCAGGGTCAGGTGAATCCAGACGAATTCTACGTCCACAAACCCACGCTGACGGCAGGTCGTCCATCCATTCTGCGCCGCAACCTGGGCAGCAAGGCCATCAAGATGGTCTACGCCAAAGGCGCCAGCGCTGGAAAATCCGTCGAAACCGTGGATGTGGACAAAGACGATCGCGCGAAATTCTCCATTTCCGATGAAGAAGTACAGGCACTGGCGCAACAGTGTCTGATCATCGAGAAGCATTACGACCATCCGGTAGACGTGGAATGGGCTCGCGATGGCGACGACGGCAAGCTGTACATCGTGCAGGCCCGTCCGGAGACCGTGAAGAGCCGCCAGACCAACGTGATGGAACGCTACCTGCTGAAGGAAAAAGGCAAGGTGCTGGTGGAAGGCCGCAGCATCGGCCACCGCATCGGCAGCGGCGCGGTGAAACTGATTACCAACCTGCGTGAAATGGACAAGGTGCAACCGGGCGACGTTCTGGTTACCGACATGACCGACCCGGATTGGGAACCGATCATGAAGCGCGCATCTGCCATCGTCACCAACCGTGGCGGCCGTACTTGTCACGCGGCAATCATTGCTCGTGAGCTGGGCATTCCCGCTGTTGTAGGCTGTGGCGATGCCACTGACCTGTTGCAGGAAGGTCAGTTGGTCACTGTGTCCTGTGCGGAAGGCGATACTGGCCTGGTGTACGAAGGCAAGCTGGGCTTCGACGTGCAGAAGAATTCCATCGATTCCATGCCGAAGCTGCCATTCAAGATCATGATGAACGTGGGCAACCCGGACCGTGCATTCGACTTCCAGTCCCTGCCCAACGAAGGCATCGGTCTGGCCCGTCTGGAGTTCATCATCAACCGCATGATCGGTGTGCACCCCAAGGCTCTGCTGAACTACGAAGCGCTGCCCAAGGATGTGAAGCAGAGCGTGCAACGCCGCATCGCCGGCTATGCAGGCCCGGTGGAGTTCTACATCGAGAAGCTGGTGGAAGGCGTGTCCACCCTGGCGGCCTCTTTCTATCCCAAGAAAGTGATCGTGCGGATGTCCGACTTCAAATCCAACGAGTACGCCAACCTTATCGGCGGCAAGCTGTACGAGCCCGAGGAAGAAAACCCGATGCTGGGCTTCCGTGGCGCGTCCCGCTACATCTCCGACAGCTTCCGCGACTGCTTCGAGCTGGAATGCCGTGCCCTGAAGAAGGTGCGCGAGGAAATGGGCCTGGACAACGTTGAGCTGATGATTCCGTTCGTGCGGACCGTGGGTGAAGCGGAGCAGGTGATCAAGCTGCTGGAGGCCAATGGCCTGAAGCGGGGCGAGAAGGGCCTGCGCGTGATCATGATGTGCGAGCTGCCCACCAACGCGCTGCTGGCCGATGAATTCCTGCAGCACTTTGACGGCTTCTCCATCGGCTCCAACGACCTGACCCAGCTGACCCTGGGCCTGGACCGGGATTCCGGCATCGTGTCGCACCTGTTCGACGAGCGCGACCCGGCGGTGAAAGCCCTCCTGAAGCGCGCTATCGAAGCCTGTAACAAGGCCGGCAAGTACGTGGGCATCTGCGGCCAGGGGCCGTCAGATCACCCGGACCTGGCCAAGTGGCTGATGGAAATTGGCATCGACAGCATCTCGCTGAATCCGGATTCCGTGCTGGATACCTGGTTCTATCTGGCGGAAAACCACGCCTGAGCGAGCCTGCAACGCTGGACGACGCAGAAACGAAAGAGGGGGCCTTAAAAAGCCCCCTCTTTTTTGGTGTGGCAGAAGTGATTATTTGTAGAGTTCGCCCGGCGGAATCAGCACGTCGCCATCGATGACCACCTGATTGCCGTCGAAGCGGTAGAAGAAGCAATGGCGTCGACCGGTGTGGCAGGCGGGGCCGGTCTGGTCCACTTCCAGTAGCAGGGTGTCGCCGTCGCAGTCGATGCGGGCGGACTTCAGGATCTGCACCTGGCCACTGCTTTCCCCTTTGCGCCAATAGGCGTTGCGGGAGCGGGACCAATAGCAGACCCGACCGGTATCCAGGGTTTCCCTTAGGGCGGCTGCATTCATCCAGGCCATCATCAGCACTTCTTTCGTATCGTGCTGCTGCGCAATCGCCGGAATCAGTCCATCCTTGTTATATTGCACTTGGGCCAGCAGCTGGTCACGATTCAGCTGAAAGCCGGTAGAATGATGTTCGTTGTCTTTGAAAATGGTCATGGCAATGAAAGGTCAGGCTGAGTTCGAGGTTTCAAACGCGGGCAGGGTGCGCTGAACTAGGTAGCACCGTCAGCACGAACAGTAAGAATCAGGGATATTGTCTTGCAAAATCAACCGGATCACATAGTCGTCATGTTCGCCGACGTATCGGGCAGCACTCAGCTGTACGAACGTCTGGGGGACACGCAGGCCCACGAGTGCATCTCGGAAAGCCTGCAGCGTATCGTCCGGCATGTCAAACAGAACCGGGGCCGTCTGATCGAAACTATTGGCGACGAAGCGATGGTGACCTTCGCCGATCCCCATGATGCCATCCAGGCCGCCTGTTCCATCCAGCGCCAGTTCGCGGTGGAGCCGGTGTCAGGCGGGCAGCGGGTGAAGGTTCGTATCGGTTTTCACTTTGGCCCCATCGAATATGACGCGACCCAGCATCCTTTCGGCGACACGGTGAATGTGGCGGCACGAGTCGTGGCGCTGTGTGAGGCCGGCCGCATCATTGCAACTCGCGAGAGCCTGAGCCGCATCAACGGCGCCGGCGATTTTACGCTGCGCGCCTATCAACGCACCCGCGTAAAAGGCAAAAGCGAACCGCTGGTGACCGATGAAATCGTATGGGACAACGAGGATTCCACCTCGCTGTTCAACGCCACCCAGAATACGTTGGTGAAAGCGCCGGGCCCGATGATGAATCTGGCGTATCGCGATCAACTGATTGCGCTGGGCACCGACCGTTTGAGTTTTGTGATCGGACGTGGGCCGGAATCGGATCTGGTGATTGATAACGCGCTGGCATCCCGCGCCCATGCCAAGCTGGAGTTCCGTTGGGGCGAGGTCTATCTGGTGGACCACAGCACTAATGGCACCTATTTGCGCC